>JAISLQ010000057.1 GCA_031290885.1 Acidaminococcales bacterium | reverse complement strand
TGCGGGTTTGCCGCTTTGTACGCTGATATCGCCAAAGACAACCGTCCGTCTCTTTCGTTGTTCTTAAAGATGGGCTTTGCGCCGGTCGAGAAAGACGCTACGCGCTGGCTGCCAAACGGTGCCCGGCATTTGTGCTTCTCCCGCGAAAGGGCGGTAAATTGGCCGCAAAGACAGTATGATTTTAATTTGAGAACAGTATAATCATTTCGACCAATAACTATAAAGAAATAGGTCAAATCATGTGATAAATATAATAGATCTCTCCAATAATTAAAGAGATTTCTCAAAAATCGGATGCCGGGCATTCTTTCGGTCAATGTAAATACTTTCGCAACTTAGCCAACACGTCATCAAAATCCAGCGGTTTGCCCACGTGGTCGTTCATGCCGGCCTCCAGGCATTTTTCTATGTCTTCACGGAATACGTTAGCCGTCATGGCCACTATGGGTATTTTTTGGGCGTTCGGCACATCCATGGCCCGGATACGGCGGGTAGCCTCATAGCCGTCTACGCTCGGCATGTGTATGTCCATGAATATCATGTTGTAGCGTTCCGGATCTTTGCTGAACAAGTCGATCGCTTCTGCGCCTGATTCCGCACATTCTATTTCCAGTTCCGTCGGCTCAAGCAGCGCCAGGACGATTTCCCTGTTGATTTCCACGTCTTCCGCCAATATTATCCTGTACCCCGCAAAACACGGCAGGCCATCGTTGTCCGCATTTTCCCTGTCCACCGGCATGTTGTTTTTGCCGAGGCACTCGTTGATGCAATCGGCGATGGCCGATATGAACAGAGGCTTGGCGAGAAACTTAGTTACGCCGGCGCGCTTGGCGTCATTTTCGATGATGCTCCATTCGCCGGAAGAAATCATTATAACCACCGACCTGCCCATATCTTTTTCGCTGATCCAGCGGGACAGTTCTATGCCGTCCATGCCGGGCATTCTCCAGTCAACGAAATAAATGTCATAAGAGCCGTTGACAATGATCTTTTCGATCGCCTCTTCGCCGTTTGCGGCGGTATCGCAGACAATGCCGAGATGCCGCGCGATCTCGGCGAAATATTCCAGCACCTCCGGCATATCGTCAATGACGATTACCCGGACATTTGCCCAGTTAATATCGCCGCGCAAAAGACTTTGCCGCGTTTTTTCGCTCCCGCGCGCGGCCTTTATGGTGAAGGCGAAAGTGGAGCCTTTTTCCGCTTCCGATTCCACCCAAATCTTGCCGCCGGCCATTTCCACGATGCGCTTGGAGATTGCGAGCCCCAAGCCGGTTCCGCCAAATTTGCGCGCAATGCCGCCGTCCGCCTGCTCAAAAGAATTAAACAGGCGCGCCTGTTGCTCCTGGCTTATCCCTATGCCGGTGTCGGTTACCTGGATTTGAATTGTGCAGATGCCGTTTTCTTCTTCCAAAAGACGCGCTTCCAGGCGCACAGTGCCACGCTCCGGCGTGAATTTAACGGCGTTGCTCAAAAGATTGGCAATAACTTGAGTTATCCTTTGGTCATCGTTGACAATTGCATAAGGTATGTTCTTGTCTATATGCACAATAAAACTCTGCTGCCGTTCCTCTACGCGGAAATTGATGACATTGACCGCTTTCATGAACATCTGCTCAAAGACAAACTCCGTATAAGAAAGCTCAAACTTGTTCGCTTCAATCTTGGACATATCCAATATGTCGTTGATAACGCCCAAAAGGTGCGTGGACGCGGAATCTATTTTTTTAAGGCAGTAATCTTTCCTTTCCAGATCGGGAGAATTTCTGGCGATCGTCGTCATGCCGATAATCGCGTTCATCGGCGTGCGCATCTCATGGCTCATGCGCGAAAGGAAATCGCCTTTGGCGCGGCTTGCTACTTCCGCTTCATTTTTCGCGTGCGTCAGCAAGGTTACGTCATTGAGCATCAACATGACGCAGAGCGTGCCGGCGTCATGGTCTATATCCGCGTTGGTGGAGATGCGGCGCAATTTAAGCGCGTAACTATATTCAACGCCGTCATTGTCAAAAAGGCTGACGTCGGCGTCATAAGTGCCGACGGCTTTTTCCTGCGGGCTAAAGAGCGCGGCGGCATCCCGGGCCAATTCTCCGCGCGCCACGACGGAGGCGAAGATATCGTCTTTTTCCGCTTTAAGGTTGTGCCGCTTCAGCACGGCGGACATGGCTTTGTTGAAATAAACCAGTTTGCGCGATTTGTCGAAAATGGCCAAGGCGTCAGGCATGGCGTCAAAATGGGAACAAATGACGTCAAAGGTAAAGTTAATGGAAGCGATGATCAGATGATAATCGCCATAATGCAGCGAAAGGTCGGCTCTTTCATTGAGGAATCCGGCGCGCGCCGCTTTTGTGAGGCGCTGGATAGCGTGGATGACGTTTTGCACGGAGGTTGACATAGCGGTAAAGACCTTGCCAAGCTGGCCGATTTCATCTGCCCGGTTTGTTATGTAACTGGGCAGGAGGCCGCCGAATTCACCGATTGCCAATTTGCGCGCTTTTTCGGTAATGGCGTCAAGCGGGGCGGTAAGTATTTTACGGATAAACGTGCTGAAGAAAAACATAAAACATATAAGCGCGACCACCGTAATCGCGAAGCTGGTAAGTATGGCCTGTTGCACCGGGGACATAAAATCACTTCGCGCCGCTTGTATGCCCAAGGACCAAAGGGTACCCTGTATAGGGGAATAGCTTACAAATATGCGGCCTTGCGAAGTGTTTATATTGGCAGCGCCCGTTTGCCCTTTTTGCATAAGCGACAGCACGGAGCGGGCAGAGGCGGCAAAATCAAAACTTTCCGCGAAAGTCTCGCGGTTAAGGACCTTGCGCATTTGCGTATGGACAATAAACTGCCCGTTTTCGTTGATGATGAAAGCCGCGCCGTTAGCCCCCAAATTAATATTTTTCACAATATCGTTGAGAATGTCGTATTTATAGCTGCCGGCAAGATAATAAGCCGTATAAGATTCAACGCCTTTTCCGTCCGGCCTTGGCCTTGTGTCAATTATCGGCGCCCCGATGATAATTTCCATGTCGGAGCCGCTGTTGTGAATATCTTTGTCGATAACAAGGTTGCTGGTTTTTTCCATCATCAAATACAAATTGCGCCCGGAAATTTCCCTGGGGCTGGCGCCGCTGCCTGTCAGCAGCTTGCCATTTTTTTCGTATATCCCCAGCCAGCCGAATTCCATGCCTGACATTACTTTGTCAAGCAAGGCCTGCTTGTCCTCTTTGGAGGAGCGGGGGGAAGTCAGCACGCCGTTATATCTGAGCAGGAAAAAACGATCGACCAAATTATGCAGGTTGTTTTCCGCGCTTTGAGCCGCCGTCCTGGCCATCGGCTGCAAAATATCCAGCAAAATCCTGTCTGTCAGCGAATTCATGAAATAAACGATAACAAACACGAGACTGGCGGCGAGGACAATGACGGCAGTTAAAGTACAGAATAAAATTTTATTGGTAATTTTTTTCTCTCTTTTGTCCATGTGCTTAGATTTAGCCTTTCGATTTTTGGGTTGCCGCGCCCGACAAATCAACAAACGCTACTTGCTTGTCGCCGGCTTGCGCCTGCGCGATAGCAGCTTTAGCCAATAATTGGAAAGAAGCGTGGGAGTGGGTCGCGCCCGATACGGCGTAAATGTTGCCCGGATCCTGCATTTCTAAAAGCCTGGCCGAATAATGGCGCGTGTACTTGTTGGGATAATTGCCGTCCGACTGGTTCATTACGCGCATATATTCCGTATCCCATGATTTAATGAAACCGCTGGCGTTTTTGGCGTTATACTCAACTGTTATGATTTTATTGTTGCTGACATAAATGGCCACAAATTCTTTCCAACCATGAAGATCGAAAGCCGCGGCTTCGGCCATATAGTACCCATCCTGCATTCCCGCCGCTTGTGGCGCGCAGGCAAAAGAAAGCAAAGCGGCGGCGATAAATATTGCCCCCCAAAAAATACGGTAACCTTTCACTATTATTCCCCCAGATAAAATATGGACAAAACCACGCGCCATTGCAAAGAACAAACCGAAGGCGGCGCGCCGACAAAATGCATGTCAACATCGGTTTATTTATTATACCATAACAATGCAATAAATAATACGTATGCGCAAACATCGTTGCCGGCACATTGCAATATGTTTTGCAATGCTGTTTGACCTTATGATTGACGCACTCTGGCGGATTAGTATATAATTGTTGTATCAAAAGCTGTTGAGGGCGGAGTTTGCGCAAGGCGCCCCATAAAGAGCCGGGCGCGGCGAGAGCCGGCGGCAAGGACGGCAAACGGATCGCTGCCTTGGCCTGAAATATCCTTCTCCGGCAGGTGGACGTGGCCGTGCCGGAAAGATAGGCAAGCGGCGGCGGTTGCGCCCGTTAACGCGCTGACGAGCGGCTGCGGCGCATTTGCGGCCGCCGGGGCGGCAAACGGGTAAAAGTCCCGTCCCTTGCGGGCGGCGGCTTTATTTTTTTGGAGGTGTTTTGTGTGGATTACAGCAAAACTTTAAATCTGCCTGTGACGGAATTTCCTATGCGGGCCTCTTTGCCTGAACGGGAGCCGGAGATTTTGGGCTATTGGCATAATGAGAATGTTTATGAAAAAAAACAGGCAAAACGCCGCGGACGGGAAAAATTCATACTGCACGACGGGCCGCCCTACGCCAACGGCAGCATACATCTCGGCACGGCCTTGAACAAAATATTGAAAGATATAATCGTGAAATATAAGTACCTGCGCGGCTTTGACGCTCCGTATGTGCCGGGGTGGGACACCCACGGCATGCCTATTGAACACGCCGCCATCAACAATCTTGGCCTGAACCGGGCAGAACTTGACCCTTTGGTGCTGCGCGGCGAGTGCAAAAACTACGCCTTAAAGTGGGTAGAGGCGCAAAAGGAAGATTTCAAGCGGCTGGGCGTCCTCGGCGACTGGGAGCGTCCCTACATTACGCTCGCGCCGGAGTTCGAGGCCGAGCAGATGCTTGTGTTTGGCGGCATGGCGGAAAAGGGCTATATATACAAGGGGCTTAAATCCGTCTATTGGTGCCCGCATTGCGAAACGGCGCTGGCCGAAGCCGAGATCGAGTACGGGGAAGAAAAATCCCCGGCCGTCTACGTCAAATTCCCGCTGGCGGACGATAAGGGCGCATTGCCGCCGGGCCTTAAAAACAAGCCGGTTTTTGCCGTTATCTGGACGACCACGCCCTGGACGCTGCCCGCCAACGCCGCGCTTGCCGTACATCCTGATTTTGAGTACAGCTGGGTTGAAGGCGACGGCGAAATATATCTTTTCGCGAAAGAACTGCTGCCGCAGATTGAAGCGGAAACCAGCAGGAAATTCGACATATTTTCCGGCATAAACGGCAAAGAACTGGAAGGGCTCATTTTCCGGCATCCTTTCCTTGACCGCGCATCGCCGGTGGTGCTGGCCGGCTATGTAACCGCCGATACCGGCACGGGTATCGTCCATACCGCGCCCGGACATGGGCCGGACGACTTTGCCACCGGCGAGCGGTATGGCCTGCCGGTGATCTCGCCGGTCGGGCCGGACGGCAAATTCACGGCGGAAGGCGGGCGGTTTGCCGGCTTGTTCGTATTTGACGCCAATGGCTCTGTTATCAAACTTTTGGCGGAAAACGGCATGTTGTTTTCCAAAGGGGCGATCAGGCATCAATATGCCCATTGCTGGCGCTGCAAAAACAAAATCATCTATCGCGCCACCGAGCAATGGTTTGCCTCGGTCGATGGCTTTCGCGAAAAGGCGCTGGCGGAAATAGACCAAAATGTGCGCTGGATTCCTTCCTGGGGGCGCGAGCGTCTGCACAACATGGTGGCCGACCGCAACGATTGGTGCATATCGCGCCAGCGCGTCTGGGGCGTGCCCATACCGGTATTTTATTGCAAACAGTGCGGCGAGGCGCTCATAAACGGCGCTACCGTCAAACACATATCACGTATTTTCCGCCGTGAAGGTTCCAACGCCTGGTGGGGGAAAGCAGCCGGGGAACTTATGCCGGAAGGCACGGCCTGCCCCAAATGCGGGGCGAAGGAGTTTCGCAAGGAAACCGACATCATGGATGTCTGGTTTGACAGCGGCTCCAGCCACGCCGCAGTGCTTAAAATGCGGCCGGAACTGAAATGGCCGGCCTCCATGTATCTGGAAGGCAGCGACCAGCATCGGGGCTGGTTTCAGTCCTCGCTTTTGACTTCGGTCGCCCATTTCGGCGCCGCCCCTTATGAATCGGTGCTGACGCACGGTTTCGTCGTGGACGGCGAAGGCCGCAAAATGTCCAAATCCATCGGCAATACCATTTATCCGCAGGAAGTAATAAAAAAATACGGCGCCGACATATTGCGCTTGTGGGTAGCGTCCGCCGATTACAAAGCCGATATTAAAATATCCAATGACATACTGAAACAACTGTCGGAGGTATACAGGAAAATCCGCAATACTTTCCGTTACATTATCAGCAACCTCTACGATTTCGACCCGGAAAAAGACAGCGTCGACTATGCGGATTTGCAGGAAATTGACAAATGGGCCTTGCTGAAACATGAGCAAGTAAAAGCCAAAGTTACGGAAGCCTACGAAAACTATGAATTTCACCTTTTATATCACGCCGTGCATAACTTCTGCACCATTGATCTTAGCTCTTTTTATCTTGACATAATCAAAGACCGGCTTTACTCTTCCCGGCATGACGATTCGGCCCGCCGCTCCGCCCAGACGGCCATGCATCTTATAATCATGGATTTGGTGGTAATGCTGGCGCCGGTACTGTCCTTTACCACGGAAGAAACTTGGCGCTATATGAAAAAAAGCGCCGACGCGCCCCAAAGCGTACAAATGACGGACTGGCCGGCGGCGCGTCCGGAGTTGCTCAATCCCGCCATAGAGCAAAGATGGGAAGGGTTCATTGAATTGCGCGGCCATATAACCAAAGCATTGGAAGCGGCGCGCCGAGCAAAAATCATCGGCCACTCGCTTGACGCAAGGGTGGTCTTGTACGCCGAAGGCGCGGCCCATTCGACGTTGTCGCAATTTGCCGACCAGTTGGCGGGCCTTCTCATCGTTTCCCAAGTCAGGATAGGCAAGGGGCCGGGCGGCGGCGAGGCAACCGGACGCGAGGACCTGCGAGTGCTGGTGGAAGCGGCGGACGGGGAAAAATGCGAAAGATGCTGGATTTACAGCCCGACGGTAGGGGACGATGCGGGGCATCCGACCCTCTGCAGCCGCTGCGCACGGGTTTTGGCCTGAAATGGCGCAAGGTATCGGCGCGTCGGCATAGCGATGTTTTGAATGATATTGCAGCGGAATGAACTTTCGGAGGTAAAAGATGGCGGCAAAAGAAAATTCTTTTGATGTTGTGTCCGATATTGACATGCAGGAAATGGATAACTCAATAAACCAAGTCAACAAAGAAATAACCCAGCGATATGATTTCAAAGGCTCGGCGGCTAAAATCGAACTGAGCGGCGACGAACTGAAACTGGCCGCGGAAGACGAATACAAAATCGAGGCTGTTTTGGACATGCTGCGGATGCGCATGGCCAAACGCGGCCTCCCCCTGCGCTGCCTTCTGCCGGGCAAGATAGAGCCCGCCGCCCGAGGCAGCGTGCGCCAGAACATAACCATTCAAAAAGGCATAAACAAAGACAAGGCAAAGGATATTGTCAATACGGTAAAAAATCTTAAACTCAAGGTGCAGGCATCCATACAAAATGACCAGATCAGAATTTCCGGCGCGAAAAAAGACGACCTGCAGGCGGTAATCGCCGCGCTCAAACAGGCGGATTTCGGGATTGACCTGCAATTTGTCAACATGAGGTGAGTGGCTGCCGATGCAAACAGGCATAGCCGTCATAGGTACGATATTCGTCGATTACAAAGGATTCGCCCGGGCGGGCTATCAGCCGAACGGGCGCAACCTCGGCCGGGTAGCCGTTACGCCGGGCGGCGTGGCGCGCAACGTCGCGGTGAACATGCGCTGCCTCGGGATGGATACTTGGCTTGTTTCCACGCTGAACCAAGACGGGGAATGTCTGTTGCTTAAAAACAGGCTGAGCGGTTACGGCATACGCCTTGACTGCCTGGCGACGGTCGCCTCGGGCGGCATTGGCGCTTGGCTGGCGATCATCGGGCAAGGCGGCGATCTTTTGGGCTCGGTTTCCCACATGCCGGATGTTTCCGTAATGGAGGCGGCGATCATTCCGGCCTTGCCCGCTGTTTTTCCGAAAGTTGAAGGCGTGGCGCTGGAAGTGGACTTGAGCGAAAAAATAGCGCGCGCCGTTTTTGCCGAAGCCGCCGCCAAAAACGTAAAAATATACGCCCTGCCCGGCAATCTCTCCATAATCGGCAAAAATTACGGCTTTTTCCGGAACATGGAGTGTTTCATCTGCAACGAGGTGGAAGCCGGCGCGTTGATGCGAAAAGACATTGGCGAGCCGGAGAAGATGTTGCCGGAAGCGATTGCTTTCGCCCGGGAGCAAAAATTGAAAAATTTTGTCGTTACGCTGGGCGAGAAAGGCGCCGTGTATATCGACAGCCAAGGCCGCTCCGGTTTTCAGGGCATATATCCGGCGGCGGCGGTCGATAGCACGGGGGCGGGCGACGCTTTTTTTTCCGCCGCCGTTGCCGCGCTCCTGCGGGGAGAGACCCTGGCCGGGGCGGTGGACTGCGGGGCGCGCGTTGCGTCGTTGGTTATCGGATCGGGGGAAAGCGATTGTTCCGGCTTGAACATCCAAGCCGGCAGCCGGCCTTTTAAGCCGCGCGGGGCTTTGCCCGCCGGAGATGGCCCGCCCCGCCCCGAAGGGGGCGGGGCGGGCCAAGACTAAGATCTTCCCTCACCAGCCTTTGATGACCGAATCTTTAAAGGATTTTTCGATAAATTGCTCCACTTCCGGCGACTGATAAGCTTTGACAAGTTTTTTCAGTTCCTCGCGGTCTTTGTCTTTTCTCCTTGCCACGATGACGCAGGTATAGGGAGAATCTTTGTCTTCCAGCGCTATGGCGTCCTTGGTCGGGGTGAGATTGGCCTTGAGGGCGTAACTGGTATTTACGGCCACGATGGTCGCGTCATCCAGCGCTCGGGGAGATTGGGCGGCCTCCACTTCGACGATTTTCAGTTTTTTGGGGTTTTCCGTTATATCGAGCGGCGAAGGCAATATGCCCGCCTCCGGCTTTAATTTGATAAGCCCGAATTTTTGCATCAAGAGAAGCGCCCGCCCGCCGTTGGACGGATCGTTGGGTATGGTGGCGATTGCGCCTTCTGGCAAGTCTTCCAGTTTTTTGATCTTTTTTGAGTACAGGCCCATGGGCATTATAACGGTGTTGCCTATGGCGACAAGGTCAAATTTCGTTTCTTTCTTTAATTGCGCATCCAAAAATGGCTTGTGTTGGTAACTGTTGGCGTCAAGTTCGCCGAAGTTGAGGGCTTCGTTGGGCTTGATATAATCGCTGAACTCAACTATCTGCATTTCTACGCCGTCTTTGGCCAGGACCGGCTTTGCCGCTTCCAGAAGTTGTGCTTGCGGCCCGGAAGTAGACCCTACCTTGATAACCTTTTTGGTCGCCGGCTGGCTGGAAGAACACCCGGCCAGCAACGCCATGGCGAGCAATAGGATAAAAACCACGGGTAATTTTTTTAGCATGTTGTTTCGCGCTCCTTATCTTTGTATATTTTTACGGTATAAAACCGACTGGAACGGGACTTTGTCGGGAATTGTTCAAGAACTCGCTTTCGGTATGCATACAAGATAATTTTCGTTATGAGAGGAAGCGCCGTTGGCGCATACCGGAGAAAGCCCGCAAGGGAAAACGGAAGCGGCGGAGCGGAAAGTCAGCGGCAAAGAGGCCAAAACGGAGGTTTTCAACTGCGCCTTGGGCAAAAGGGACAATGCTTGCCGAACGCTTCTTTGCCATGAGCTTATAACAAGTTTGTTTCGCCGCCAAACCGCGCCTTTCCCGGAAAGTCGCGCAAAGAAGCGCCTATCATGGGCAAAAGTGCCCCGGCGCGCCTTATGTCGCCCCAAAGGATAAAACCCACAAGCGTTGCTTCCCGTAATATCAATTTGCGGTAGCAGCCTGACGATGGATTGTAAAAAACGGCTTCTTCCAGCCCAGGGCCGCGCAGCGTTTCCCCCGCCGCCGCCAAGGGCCGGCCGAAGATGTTGGCGGTGTTGACCCGGATGCTGCCTTCATAGGCCAAAAAGCCTCCCGCCATATTGACGCCGGCGGCAGTACCTTGCTTTACGGCGTTTTGCCAAGTGGCCACGATCTGTTTGCCGCCTGCGGGAAAAACGCCGCCTTTGGCCACGTCGCCTGCGGCATAGACTCCTTCCCAGCGCGTGCGCATGTGGCAATCCACCTCCACGCCGCCAGCGGTTTCCGCGCCCAAATGCGCCAGCATACGGAGATTGGGTTTTACTCCTATGCAAACGACAACATGGGCAGCCGGAATTTCTTTTCCGTTGCTTAACATGACGCTTTCCACTTTTTGGCCCGCAACGCCAATCCCCGCCACGGCAGTCGACGTCTTTACGGCGACTCCGGCGGCGGCCGCCGCCTCGGACGCCAGGGCGGACGCCGTCTCGTCCAACTGCCGCGGCATAATTTGTCCGGCCGCTTCCAAAACGGTAACCTCTAAACCAACCTTGCGCAGCGCCTCCGCCACTTTTAAGCCTACCAGTCCGCCGCCGGCCACTACGGCCTTGTCGCCCGGCTTTATGTGCGCGGCCAGTTTTTCCGCGTCTTCTTCCTCCCAGAAAGTATATAGCCCTTGGCAACCTTCTTTAAACCACTCGGGACATATCGGGTGCGACCCGGTAGCCAGCAGCAGGCGGTCATAACGCAGTTCGGAGCCGTCGGAAAGCACGGCCACGCTTTTCTCCGGGTATACGGAGGACAGCTTTCGGCCGCTTATCGGCTGTATTTTGTGATCCCGGCAAAAAGTTTCCGGGCGAAAACAGGCACTTTCTTTTGGCAGATCGCCGCCCAGATATTCCGGCAGGGCCATCCTGCCGCGTAGTCGCCCGGCATCCGGCGCAAGCATGGTGATATCTCCGGCGCTGTCCAAACGCCTGACGGCCTCCGCGCAAAAAACAGCCGCCGGGCCGCCGCCGGCCAATAAATACCGCATTTTCACTCCTTAGGGTTCGTCCGTGCACCAAGTATCCATAAGCTCTTCAAGAATGAGCTGGGCGCGGCGCGGATTAAAGATACCGCAGGCACAGGGCGTGGCAAGTAGGTTCGCCGCTTTTTCCAGGCTGACGCGGCCGCGTTTTATATCAACAAGCGTTTTGCGCACCAACGCCTGTGAAACCATGCCATGCCCGCACATGGTGGTGATTTGCAGAAGGTCGCCGTGCGGCAGGCGCTCCGTTTTCCCTTTGATGCCAAGGGACACTTCAACCGTGTGAGGTTTTATCCCGTTTGCCTCCAGCGTTTCGTTCAGGTTCCCCAACAGGCCGGATATAGTTACCGACAAGCCCAAATCCGCTTTCTTGACTTGCGCGATGACCCTGGCAAATTCGTCTTTGTCCCGAAAAACGGCGTGCGCCACGGAAGTATCCCGCACTCCGCCCACAATGTCCTGAAAGCTGGCGATATACGCGCCGCCTACTTTTACCTCTCCCATGTTTGCCCAATCGTGCTTATTTATTATGGAGAAAAAATCTTTCAGGGCGTAACTGGAATTTACGGCGTTTACGCCTTTGGCCGACATGGCCAGCAGCACGTAGTCCCCGGAGAGGTTATCGGCCGTGCCTTGGCGATGCAAGGTATGAGACATCAGCAACCCGCCCCTTTTATAAAAAGCCGCCCAAGCCCGATATTTATCTTGCCGTTCGGCGCGTAAGGGCGCTTTCCCCTTTTCAGCATTTCAAGCGCGGGAACGGACAAATCGTCCGCAACGCGCGAAATAATGTCCACCGAAAAAACAGATTCTATTTCCCCGGCTACTTTGTCCAGCGCGTCAAGGATTTCAGCGGCGCGTTCTATGGGCGCGACGGTCTCGACGATACAAGAGAGGACCTTCTCGTCCAAGACATCTTCTTTTAATTTGCCGGTGGCGGGATCGGCCAGCAAACTGGTCAGGGGGTTTTGTTTTTCAAACTCCACGGCAAGGGGCGCCAGCGCCATAAAAACGCGTTCGGCGTCGCGCAGGCGCGCCCCCAGGACCGGCCGCCCTAATTCCGCCGAAATGCCGACATAGCCGTGTTTATAGCGGTTGGTAACGTCATTGGTTTTTATTTCTTCCGTGCCGCGACCCGGAACCTTTGTTTCCTTATGGGTTACCAGAGGGTTGCTGAACGTACCCCGCACGCTGCGCGGCCACACGGCGGGGGGCTGTTCCAGCGCGTCCGTCGGACAGGCCTTGGCGCGCAGGCAAACTTCGCAGTCCACACATTCATCTTCGTCAACCCGGCATTGAACCTGCCCGCCTTTTTCTTTGCGGACGAAAGCGATGCAGCCCATGGTGCAGAAAACGCGGCATTGGCCGCAGCCTATGCATTTTCCCGGATTTATGCGCATAAACTCATCTCCGATTAAATATGGAAAAAAGCGGCCGCTTGCTCGACATACCGGCCGGGTTCATAGTAAAGCAGCAAAGATGATAGCTTTTCCCCCAAGTCGCCGTTGCCGAACGGCAGTTCCGTGGCGGTGAAAACGCGGAAACCCGCCGCCGCTAAAACAATGGCCTCCGCCAGATCGCGCCCGCCGGTAATTTCCGGCAAAAAAATGCCGATGCGCTCCCGTTCGGCGCGAAACGGCAAAATCGCCGCTGCGTTGTCGGCACAGTAGGCTATCTTGGAATTGCCGGCGCCGTATTTGGCGACAGCGGCCACCGCTTCGCCCGCGACAATGCAAGGCACGCCGCTTTGGGCCAGTTTTTGCGTAAGATTTAGCGACAGCTCGTCAACGGTCAGCTTGATGTTGCCGCCGCCGCCGATTATGGCCAGCGGCTCCCGGAAGTTTCTCGCGGCGTCGGCAAGGGGCGTCAGCTCTATGTCCGCCGGAGCGCCGGCTGGCCGTATTTTGGATTCGCTGCGGTTTTTGCGGGCCGCGCGCGCCTTCGGCAAAATCGTTTCAGCGCCGGAGCGCCTGTCCAATACGGCCGTATGGTATGCAGCGGCCGCGCCGCGCATTAGGCTGATGCCCTGTTCGTTCAGTACAAGGGCGTCCACCAGCCCGGTCAAAAGAGCAAATTCGGAGTCGCAGAAAGAGGCGGCCGCGTCATGCCCCGCTAAAACCCTTCCTATCGTCGAAACCTTTGCGTCGTTGGCGCAAAGGCTCTGCAACAAATCTTGCGTGGGGTCCTGTACGCATATATTGACTTTGTCCGAGGACAAAACGCCCGGGCCGACCTTGACACGGCCGGCTGCGCCCGGGGCAGTCCCGCCCAAAGAACGGCGCGCGGCCTCTATTATGGAAGAAAGACGCTCTCCTTCCGCCGCCGGTTCGCCCAGCAAACGCATGATCGTACGGTAAACGAGATCGTCCGGGCCAAAGCCGCAGACCGTCTTTTGCTCTTTGGGCGCGAAAGGGTTCAGACGGCAAGGCCCCAGCAGGCAATCGGCGCAAAAAAGGCCGAGACGGGCAAAGCCGTCCTGCGGCAAACTTTGTTCGTATCTATCCCAACTGAGCGACAGGCCATTTTCCCGCGCCCAACGAAAATAAGGCCGAAAATCCGCATACGCGGTCTTTCTCCTGATTTGCGCCATAATATTTCCCCTCGCAGTTTCAATTGCCGCAAAAACCGGCGGCGCGCCGCCGCTCGCGATTCTTTTCTTCAATTTCTTCCGGCGTAAGCAGCGAGATGGCTTTGGTCGGACAAGCGGCCATGCAGTACGGTTCCCGCATCTGGAAACAGCGGTCGCATTTTTCCGCCGCGTGTTTTTCCGCCGCAGGGGCAATCACGCCATAGGGGCAAGCCGCAACGCACATCCAGCAGCAAAGGCACTTATCGGCGTCTATATAGCTGCAGCCGCTTTCCCTGTCCACCCGCAAAGCGCCTGTGGCGCAGGCGCTTACGCAAGGGAAGTCGTCGCATTGGCGGCAATGCACAACGCGCGCCGACCGCCCGTCGCCTTCCACATATACTCGCGCCCGCGCCCGGGGCCTTTCCCGCGCCGCGCCAAAAAGGTTTTTCGCTACGGAGCCGCGTTCTACGGCACAGCGCAATTCACATGTTTTGCAGCCCATGCACAAATTACGGTCAACATAAAACCGCCTTGTTGTCACAATATACCTCTTATCGGCCGCGCGGCGCGATTTTAATACTAAATATATATGCGTTACATTAACACACTTAAAAATAAAATGCAATGCCCAATTGCCCCGTCCGTCCACGCTTGTTCAAGCCGCAAGCCGGGAAACGGCATAAAATAACGCCATGCTGCGCAAGCGCTTCGCCGCATCTCTCGCAGCGGGAGCTGGCGAAGCGCCTAAGGGCTGCCAGGCCCACACAAAAACCCCCGCCAAAAGCCGCGCGGCGCGGGCAAAAGCGGCGGATAGGCGGACGCTGCCGCTACCCCAATAAATCAAGCACCCTTTGCGGCCACTGCCGCGACTGCGCCAATACGGACTGCGCAGCCTGGATCTTTATGTTGTTTTTGGCAAAAAGCGACGCTTCCCGTGCCATGTCCGCATCGCGGATTCGCGCTTGCGCCGCCTGCGTATTTTCGGCGGCTGCGGTATTTTTGTCCCGGGTATATTCCAGCCTGTTTATGTTTTCGCCCAGAAGCGCCCGCTCGGAACTGACGTAATTGATGGCGCGGTCAACATAGGCGATGGCTTCCAACGCCCTTTCTTGCGGGACGACGACCGGATCGGTCTCCAAGGACATCTTGCCGAGGCTCATGTCCGGCAGCCGCACGTAAAACCCATCGCCGGTATTGGCCGCAGTCTGTATCCACAGGCGCCGCGCGCCGTAGGCCGCCGGGTCGGGCGTTCCCAGCAAAGTAGCTTTTATCTCTATCCGATCGGGGACCCCCAGCGCCGCCCCGCCGTCAAAGACGGCTTCCACCGCGTCAAAGCGCAGGGTGAGGCCGCTGCCCATATCCAAATCCGGCAGGCTCATGGGCACCCTTTCCGGGTTGGCGACGGGAACAGAAACAACCGGCTGATATATGGACACCCAGATGTTGCGCCCTCCCCCGGTCGCGCTGCTGCCGTCCGGGACTTCGCTGGACGGGGATGTCGTCTCGCCCACCACCAGGAACGAGCCATCGGCGTTGAATACGACATCATAAGCTATGTCGCTGCCCGATCCGCCCAAAGGCTGGCCCGTGCTCGTCATGTTAACGGCAAGGCCGCCCGGGCCGTCGATCAGTCCGGCCAGCCAGCCATCGCTGTTGCCGCTCGAACTGTCGGATCCGGCCAGCAGTATTTGCCCGTTTTGCTGCGCGATCTTGGTTATGGTTTTGCCGGGCAGATCCAATTTGCTGGCAATGCTGATTTCGGTATTGCCGGGAACCAAGGTTACTTTTGCGGCCATGCCGGCGCCGCCGAGATAAAAGCTGCCGTCGTTGGCCGTGCTGATGCGGGAAAAGTCAAGAGGGCCAAGGCTGCCGTTGCCGAAATCCCATTCGCCTATGGTTGCGCCATTAGCGACGCTGACGGCGGTAACCTTTTTAAGATCGTTGTCTACCGCTACGACGCAATCGATGCCGTTTACGTTCGCCCGGCAGATAGAGCCGGTTGGCAACGTGGCGGAGTTCGCCGGGCCGAGGGGTCGTTCCCATGCTTGCGCAATATTGTTTCCGCTGACGTTGTACCTGCGCAGGACATCTCTGTAGGAACCGTTGTCCAGAAAATAGCCGAGCGTGATAAAATCGCCGCCGGGCAGGGGGATGATATCCGCGCCGTCAAAATCAACAAGATTGCCCCTGACCCATTCATTTGAGAGATTCATATTGGCGTCATAGCGCCGGACGCACAAACCGTCCGCTTGGCCGCCCAGCCGCCCTATGGTCAGAAACCCTCCGTCCGCCGTGGGGACGATCTTGTTGATGAGGTCATACATATTGCCTCCAAAGCGGTCAGCGCCTGTCGGCTTTCCGGCCGCGTCCAAAAACAGGATGAAGCCGTCGGCGTTGCCGCCTAAGTAGCCAAGCAGATCGCCGCCGCCGCCGCCGGTATTGCCCACCACCACATAACCGCCGTTATAGGGGATAACGGATTTGCCCGTGTCCCAACTGTCCCCGCCGTATTGGTCTTGCCACACTTTTGCCGGCAAGGAGGGCGCCAAGGGTACCGTCCGGGTATCCAGCACCGGGCCCGGGTTGCCGTCCCGGGCAGTTATGGTGATGTTAAGCCCGTCGCTTACCAGGGAAAAGGCTATGCCGCGCCCGTCAATGTTGGCGAGCGCCCCGGTGGGATAAGACGGCTGGAGCACTTCGCTGACGTCGAAGGTTTTAAGGACGGGAGGGGGAGACGATGCGCTAAACCCGCCTTTAAGCACTTTTTTCTCGTTGTATTCCGTGCAGTTATAGAGGCGGACGAGTTCCTTTTTCAACTCATTTATTTCCATCTGTATAAATTCGCGGTCTTCGTCCGTATAAGTGCCGTTGCCGGCCTGTACGCACAGTTCGCGCATACGCTGGAGGATTTCGTGCATTTGGGACGTGCCGCCGTCCGCCGTGTTCAGCAAATCTATGGCGTGCCCAACATTTTTGTCCGCCATGGCCAGGCCGCGAATCTGCGCGCGCATTTTTTCCGAGATGGCCAGCCCCGCCGCGTCGTCCGCAGCCTGGACGATTTTCAGGCCGGAAGCGAGTTTCGCCGTGGATTTTTCGGCGGCGCGGCTGTTGGCGGCCAAATGTCTTTGCGCAGCCAAGGCGTGGATATTAGTGTTGATGGCCATAGCCATAGCTGTTTCTCCTGTTCTTAATCGCTGCGATAAATAAAGGCCGCGTTTACCGGAACGCGCCGGTTTTGACGCGTCGGCACGCATTTGCTTTTTCCGTTTCGGCGTGAGGTCAAGGCAACAATCCTCATTATGTATATCGCGTTATGCGGTCGAAAATTTAAGGCATCCTTTAGGTCTGGGGGGGGGGGGGGGGGGGGGGGGGGGGGGTCGTGGGGGGGGGGG
>JAISLQ010000056.1 GCA_031290885.1 Acidaminococcales bacterium | reverse complement strand
AAGAAACCTGATGACGTGTTATTTATTAATGCGAGCGAGTATTTCAAAAAAGGAAAACGGCAAAATGCTCTTTTGCCAGAGCATATAGACAAAATTGTTGATACCTATCAATTCCGCAGGGAAGAGGATAAGAAATATTCTCGCTGCGTGTCAATGGAAGAGATTGAAAAGAACGGTTTCAATCTCAACATATCCAGATACGTGAGCACGGCAATGGAAGAAGAAATCGTTGAGCTTGCCGACGTAAAAAGAAATCTTGATGAAACCGAAGAGGCCATAAAAAAGGCAAAGGCAGAGCATAATCAGTTCTTGAGAGAACTTGGGTTGCCGGAGCTGCCTTGAATCAGAAGACATCAGGCTTTCTGCGCGGCCAAAGATGTGATATACTCATTATATGGAACGTGCGGAAACGGTCAAAATGTCCAGTCGGAATTTTCGGCGTTTGACAGGGGCAAAGCGCGCGGCATTTGCGAAAAAGCAATCCGGCGCGCACGCGAAATCGGAAACCTTGCTTGAGGACGGCACAGGGCATCAAGGGTTGGCAAAGATTCGCTCCCATTGCGTACAGCCCAAGAAGCGTTTCAAACCAAGCCCTTTGCGCAAGGCGGACAAGCTCCGCAACCACGGCATTTCGAGCCGGCGTGCGCTCAACGGGCAGGCGCTCGGGCTTTGCCGAGCGGTTCAGAATCGCTGCCGGACGTTGCCGCAACCGCAGGAGGCGCTTTGCCCTACGCTTTCGCTTGCTTTGCGGGCCGTGCAATTTTGGCAGGGCCGTTTAGGTCGCGCGGGCAGCCCATTCCACCAAAGGGCGTTTTTTTGCGCGTTTTTTATGGTATAATGTTAAAAAAGCAATTTTGCATAAAAGGAGGCCTCTGTTGTGAGCGACCTTAACACGCCGGTTCCGTTTGCGGACGACGATCCGGGGGCAGTGCGCATTGCCGATGAAGTAGTCAATATAATCGCCGGCCTGGCGGCCACCGAAGTGCCGGGAGTGGCCGGCATGAGCGGCGGCATCGTCGGCGGGATCGCCGAACTTTTGGGCAAGAAGAACCTTTCAAAAGGGGTAAAGACGCGCATTGGCGACAGGGAGGTCTCGGTTGATCTGTACGTTGTTTTGGAGTATGGCATAAACATTCCGGCCACGGCGCTAAAAATACAAGAGAAGGTAAAAGAAGCCATTGAGAACATGAGCGGCCTGAAGGTGGCGGAAATCAACATACATGTGCAAGGCATCACCAATATTGACAAAATAAAGGAAAATCAAAACAAAGACATCATTGAATAGGGGGAAAGCCATGCACATAGTCGATCGGATCGTTTTGGCTTTTTATACTTTGTTTATAGCGGCAATTTCTTTGGCAATGCTTTGTTTCGCGCTCGGCCTTTTCCCTTTTGAGTTTGCGCTTAACCAGATTACTCTGTTTTACGGCCGTTGGGAGGTTGCCGCCGCTGCCGCCGCGCTGTTTTTGGTAAGCCTGCGCCTGCTTGCCGCCGGAATCGGCGGCAGGGGCGCGAAGGAGCTGGCCGTGCCCATGAGCGACGGCGGGACGGTCAGGATAAGCATGTCCGCCGTCCGCAAGTTTGTCGAAAAAACCGTTGCGCAGGTCAGGGGAGTGCACAACGTGAAAGCGCAAATTTCCGCCGTAGGCGACGAGCTGCGCATAAAGCTGGCAGCGGGCGTGCTGCCGGAAATGAACGTGCCGGAGACGAGCAGGCTGGTACGGGAAAAGGTCAAAAACAACGTAAAAGAAACGATCGGGCGCGAAGTTTCCGAAGTTGACATTTTCTTTAACACGATTGCTTATGATGTGAAAGAAAAATAATCTTTTGGCGGGTGATTATGTGTCTGGCGTGAAAGATTTCTTCGCGTCCCTCTGGCAGACGCACCGGGGACGCATAGTCGGCGTTGCCCTTGCGCTGGCCGTCGGGGTCATGTTTCTCGTGCTTGGCTTTTTCAAAACGCTTTTTCTGCTTGCCTTGATGTCGGGCGGTTACATATTGGGCGGGAAAGTCGACAACAAAGAGGATTTGCTGGAGCTTTTGGACAGGATCCTGCCGCCGGGATACCACAAATGAGAAGGGGGCATTTATGAGCCGCCGGTTGGCCAGGGAAATGGCCTTGCAGACGCTTTTTCAAATGGAATTTTCATCGATTGGCCCCAAAGCGGCTTTCGCGGCCGTGCGGAAAGAATATGCGGACAACATGGAAGAAAGCAGCGTTGATTACGCAACTTCTTTGGTCACCGGAGTCAGCCGCCGCAGAAAGGCCTTGACCGGATTGGTCGCCAAATACGCCAAAGGTTGGGACGTTTTGCGGATTGCCAACGTCGATATGACCATACTGCGCATTTGCATTTATGAAATTTATTTTTCCCGCGAGCGGATAGACACCGGCATTGCGATCAACGAGGCGGTGGAGATCGCGAAAATTTACGGGGACAACGATTCGCCGCGTTTTATCAATGGGATATTGGGCAATATGGTTAAAACATTGGACATGAAAAAAGCGTGCGCGGATGTTCCTGGGGATTGACACAAGCTGCTACACTACTTCCGCCGCGCTCTTTGATTGTTCCGGCGCGCTTTTGGCCGACAAGCGGACGCTTCTTGCCGTAAGCCCCAATGGACGGGGATTGCGGCAATCGGAGATGGTTTTTCGGCACATCAAAAACCTGCCCTCTTTGCTTGAGGAGATTTTTGCCGAAAGGTCGGTGCGCCTGAAAGCGATCGCCGTGTCAGAGAAGCCGCGCCCATCGGCAAATTCCTACATGCCGGCGTTTGTGGGCGGCGTGGCGGTGGCCCGCTCCCTGTCTGCGGCGTTGGGGGTAAAATTATATCAGGCCAGCCACCAGGAAAACCACATAGAGGCCGGGCTGTGGTCGGCGGGCGCCCCGCAGGGCGCTTGCTTTGTCGCGCTTCATGTTTCCGGCGGGACCACCGATCTCATTTTGGCCAAGCGGCGGGGGAACAGGCTGTCCATCGCGGGGATCGGCGGCAGCGTCGACCTTAGCGCCGGGCAATATATCGACCGTATCGGCGTGGAAATGGGGCTTTGTTTTCCGGCCGGCCGGCCGCTGGAGGAGTTGGCGGCGAAAGCGGACGGCGCGCTTGAAATACCGGTGGCGGTAAAAGGGCTGTCCGCAAGTTATTCCGGGCCTTTTTCCGCCAGCCGCCGGCTGCTGCAAAAGGGCGCCGACCGGCGTTCGTTGGCGGCCGGGATACAGGCGGCGCTGGCCGAGAGCTTCGCCCGGCTCGTGCAAAACGCCTGCGCCCATAGCAACTGCCGCGAGGCGCTTTTGGTGGGCGGCGTGGCTTCCAATCTTTTCATGCGCGGCTATGTGGCGGAAAAAATGGCCAAGGCCGGCATTGGCGTTTATTTCCCTTTGCCGGAGTTTTGCCGGGACAATGCCGTTGGCTGCGCGGCGGTGGCCTTACGTGAAGGAGGATAGAAACAAAATGCCCGGGGCATATTCGGTAAGCGAGGCAAACAGCCTCATAAAGTCGGCTTTCGCTGCCCTTCCCGCTTTGCAGAGGATACAGGTGCGGGGGGAAATATCCAATTTCAAGCGCTATGACTCCGGACATTGCTATTTTACCCTGAAAGACGGGAAAAGTATATTGAAAGCAGTAATGTTTCGCGCCCGCGCGGCGCTTTTGCGTTTCAAGCCGGAAAACGGCCGGATGGCCGTCGCCAGCGGCCGGATAGATATATATGAGCGCGATGGCGTATACCAACTGTACGTTGACAATCTTTTCGCCGACGGCGCGGGGGACTTGATGGCCGCCTATGAAAATTTGCGGCTGAAACTTCAGGGGGAAGGGCTGTTCGACCAGGGGCGGAAAAAGAGGCTCCCGCCTTTTCCGGCCGCGATCGGGGTAATAACTTCTTCCGCCGGCGCGGTGCTCCACGACGTGATAACGGTGGCCGGGAAACGCAACCCGGCGGTCAAACTGATCTTTTTCCCGGTAAGGGTGCAAGGCCCGGAAGCGCCGGGGGATTTGGCGTGCGCCCTTTGCAAAATGAACAAGTTGAAAATCGCCGACCTCCTGATCATAGGGCGCGGCGGCGGCTCCATGGAAGAATTGTGGGCGTTCAACGACGAGCGGGTCGTGCGCGCGGTCGCCGAATCCGCCCTGCCGGTCATTTCGGCGGTGGGGCACGAAACGGACGTAACCCTTTGCGATTTTGCCGCCGACATGCGGGCGGCCACCCCTTCACAGGCGGCGGAGCTGGCCGTTCCCGACCGCCGGGCCGTGCTGTTCGCCATCGGCAATCAGCGCCAGCGCATGGCGCGGGTGATAAAAGCGCGCATCGGCACACTGGACGCGCACATCCGGCATTGCCTCAATGCGCGCGCGTTCAAGCGCCCGGAGACACTTTTCGCGGCGCGGGCGCAAACCGTTGACAAATTACGGGAAGGGCTGCGCGTGAACATGGCGGGAAAAACACAAAAGCATGAGCAAAATTTGCGGGCGCTGGCGGGCAAATTGGACAGTTTGAGCCCTTTGGCCGTACTCGCACGCGGCTATAGCGTTACCACCGACGAAAAAGGCGCGCCGATAAAAGATCTATGCCAGGTTGCCTGCGGCGACATGTTAAGGACGCGGCTGTGCTGCGGCGAGATATATTCCCAAGTGCGGGCCAAAAACGCAAAAGAAGGTGTTGGCAATGCCCAAGAAAAAGAACGACCCTGAAGATTTTTCCTTTGAAGAGGCGCTCGGCCAGTTGGAAAGCATCGTGCAAAAACTGGAGGGCGATGAGCTTACGCTCGATCAGGCGCTTGAATTTTTCCGCAAAGGCGTAGCCCTGGCCGGCGCCTGCAGCGGCAAACTTACCGCCGCGCAGCAGCAAGTGCAAAAGATTGTGGAGGATGCCCAAGGGGATGCCGCCATGCAACCGCTGGATTTGTCCGAGCTATGATCGCGCGCTGCGAGGTTTTTTTGCAAAACCGCCGCCAGCTTGTCGATGCGTATCTTGACAAAATAACTGGCGGCGAAAGTTTATCGGATATAAACAAAGCAGTGCGCTACAGCCTGCTTGCCGGCGGCAAACGGCTGCGCCCGCTGCTATTGATGGCCGCGGCCGAAGCCGCCGGTTCTGATTCCGCCCGCTTTTTGCCCGTGGCCTGCGGCCTGGAGATGATCCACGCCTACTCTTTGATCCACGACGATTTGCCGGCGATGGACGACGACGATTACCGGCGTGGCCGCCTGTCCTGCCACAAAGTTTTCGGCGAAGCCAAAGCCATACTTGCCGGGGACGCGCTTTTGACCCGGGCCTTTGAGGTAATGTTGGGACAGGGCGGCGTGCCGCCCGATGTTTTGGTAAAGGCGGTAAAAGAAATTGCCTTTTGCGCGGGCGCCGAAGGCATGGTCGGCGGCCAGACGATAGACATTGAGGCGGAACGGGTTGCGGACAGGATCGTTTCGGTTAAAGAGCTGCAAGAGATGCACATGGCGAAAACCGGCGCGCTCTTTCGGGCAGCCGTCTTTGCGGGCGCAATGTTGGCCGGTGCGTCGGATGCCCGGCTTACGGCGCTTGAAGACTACGCCGGCAATTTTGGCCTGGCGTTCCAGATTACCGACGACATTCTTGACGTTACGGGCGATCCCGCCGCCATGGGCAAAAAAGCCGGCAGCGACGCGCGCAAAAATAAAATTACTTATGTGTCGGCTTTTGGCTTGGGACGCGCCAAAGAACTGGCGCGCGAACATATTGGCAAGGCAGTTCTCGCTTTGTCGCCCTTTGGCGCGCAGGCCGATTATCTGCGTTTTTTAGCGGAAAGCATGCTTGAGCGGAAAAACTGACGGCCGAACGGAGCTTGGGCCCTGCGCGGCTTTCTTTGCGCAAACCTGCGGCGCCGGCCGCAGGGCCTTCCGCGTCTGGCGGCCCGAAAGGGACATTTGTTTTTTTGTTCGACAAAAGCCTTGTTTGCTGGTATAATAATACCCGGCTTGCGCATTAAAATTAAAACATGCAATTGGCCAAAGGTGAATATAAAATAGATGGATTTATTGGACAAAATCAACGACCCGCGCGCTTTGAAAGAATTGGACGCGGCGCTTTTGCCCCAACTGGCAGCGGAGATACGGGAATTTATCATCGCTACCGTTTCCCAAACCGGCGGGCATTTGGCCTCCAATTTGGGCGTGGTGGAATTGACGCTGGCTTTGCATCGGGTTTTTGATTGCCCGCGGGACAAGATCATCTGGGATGTTGGGCATCAATCGTATACGCACAAAATACTGACAGGCCGGCGGGACCGTTTCCCGACACTGCGCCAGTTCGGCGGGCTTTCCGGCTTTCCGGCGCGTTCGGAAAGCGAAAATGACGCTTTTGGCACGGGGCACGCCAGCACCTCCATTTCAGCGGCGCTTGGCATGGCGGCCGCGCGCGACCTGAAAAAAGAAGACTTCAATGTCGCGGCGGTGATCGGCGACGGCGCTTTTACCGGCGGCATGGCCTTTGAGGCGCTCAATAACGCCGGAGAATTAAAAAAAAAGATGTTAGTGGTATTAAATGACAACGAAATGTCCATAGCGAAAAATGTCGGCGCCTTGTCGGAATATTTTTACCGTATGCGGACAGGCGCGACTTACAAGCGTATCAGGCGCGACATTGACGCTGTATTGAAAAGCATACCGTCCATCGGCGCCCGCATGCTGCGGACGGCGGAAAGGGTAAAAAACAGCGTCAAATTCCTGCTGGTGCCCGGAATGCTGTTTGAAGAACTGGGCCTGAACTACATCGGCCCGGTGGACGGCCATGACATAGGGAAGATGATTGAAATTTTCGAGTTGGCAAAAAAATACGACAGGCCGGTGGTGGCGCATGTCCTGACCTGCAAGGGGAAAGGCTACGTGCCGGCGGAAAAGAAAGCGGTGGCTTTTCACGGCACCGGCCCTTTTAAGGTCGAGACAGGCGACAAGGAAACCAAAAACCGGGCGGTTACCTACACCGAAGCGTTCAGCAAGGTGATTTTGGAACTGGCGGAAAAAGACAGCCGGATAACGGCGATTACCGCCGCCATGCCTGACGGCACCGGCCTTTCCGACTTTGCCGGCAAACATCCTGACAGGTTTTTTGACGTTGGCATAGCCGAACAGCACGCGGTTACCATGGCGGCGGGAATGGCCTGCGAGGGATTGCGGCCGGTGGTCGCGATTTATTCCACCTTCGCCCAGCGGGCGTATGATCAGTTGATCCACGACGTGTGCCTGCAAAACCTGCCGGTGGTCTTTGCCTTTGACCGGGCCGGGCTGGTGGGCGACGACGGGGCGACCCATCACGGGGCGTTCTCTTTTTCCTTCCTGCGCAGCGCGCCGAATATGGCAATCTTCGCCCCGAAAGACGAAAACGAACTTCAGGCCATGGTGCGGACAGCTTTTACCATAAACGGGCCGACGGCCATCTTTTATCCGCGCGGGCCCGGCGTTGGCGCGCCGCCGGGCGAGGGAGCGCCGCTGCTGACAATCGGGCGCGCCGAACAAATAATTTGCGGCCAGGACGCGGTCATTTGGGCAATCGGCAGCATGGTCGGCCACGCCGAGAAGATTTGCGGGAAATTATCGGATTTTGGCATAAAAGCCGGGTTGGTCAACGCCCGTTTTGTAAAGCCGCTGGACAGGGATCTTCTGGCGCAAACCGCCGATGGCTGCAAATACATGGTTACGCTTGAGGAAAATATGATAGCGGGCGGCTTTGGCTCCGCCGTGCTGGAAGAATTGCAGGCCGCGGGAATTTTGGACAAAATAAAAACATTGTCGCTGGGCCTGCCCGATTGCTTTGTGCCGCACGGCAGCAAAGACGCGCTCCTTAAAAGCCTGCGCCTCGACGTCGATTCGCTGGCGGAGCGCATCGCGGCCTTTTGCCGGCCGTGACGGGAACATGAAGAAAAAACGCATAGACGTCCTCCTGGCGGAAAAGGGATTTTTCCCTACGCGCGAGCGGGCGCAGGCCGCCCTTATGGCCGGCATCGTGCTGGCCGACGGCCGCAGGATAGAAAAGCCCGGCGACAGCGTCGCGGAAACAGCGGACATAAAAATTATTGGCAATGATTTGCCCTACGTCAGCCGGGGCGGCCTGAAACTGGAAAAGGCCCTGGACGTTTTCGCCCTCGATCTGACCGGCAAAATCATGGTAGATATAGGGGCGTCGACCGGAGGTTTCACCGATTGCGCGCTAAAGCGCGGCGCGCGCAGAGTGTACGCCATTGACGTGGGGTACGGCCAGCTGGACTGGAAATTGCGAAGCGACGGGCGCGTGGTAAACATGGAGCGCGTCAACGCCCGCTATCTTTCCGCCGGCCGGATCCGGGACAAAGCGGACTTTGCCGCCATAGACGTCTCCTTTATCTCTCTTTCCAAAATACTGCCTGCGCTGAAAACATTCCTGGCGCAAGACGGCGCCGTTGTCGCCTTGGTTAAACCGCAGTTTGAGGCCGGCCGGGAATGTCTGGGCAAAAATGGGGTTGTCCGCGACCCTACGGTGCATAAACGCGTCTTGGCTCAAAGCATAAAAAACGCGCAGGAAAACGGCTTTGCGGTTACAGGCCTTGATTTTTCGCCGATAAAAGGCCCGCGGGGCAATATAGAGTATTTGCTTTGTTTGCGCGCCGGGGAAGGTGATTTTGCCGCCAACATCGACGAAGTCGTCAAGCTTGCGCATATAAATGCAAAATAAAGGTGTTTTTATGAAATTGGCCTTGGGAATATTCCCTAACCCGGAAAAAGAAAAAGTATTGGCCGTGCTTGATTATCTGCTGGATGTCTGCGCCGCGGAAGGAATAGAGACGTTTTTGCCCAAATCCGCCGCGTTGGGAAAAGCCTGCGGCATTTTTGACGAGCGGGACGCCGAAAGCATGGGCAAACTGAAAATGGCGATGTCGCTTGGCGGCGACGGGACTTTTTTGCACGCGGCCCAATACGCTTGCTTGCTCGACATTCCGGTTTGCGGCGTAAATATCGGCCGCAAAGGCTTTCTGACGGAGATTGAACTGCCGGACATCGCCGCCGCCATAAAGAAAATCGCCGCCGCGCAATATGAAATCGAAGAACGCTATATGCTGCGCTCAAGTGTCCGGCGGGACGGGCGGGTAATTTCCGACGCGTCCGCCCTCAATGACATTGTGATCAGCAAGGGGACGCAGACCAAGCTCATACGATTGTCGGTAAACATCAACAACAGCCTGAAAGGCTCTTACTACTCGGCCGACGGCATTGTTTTCGCCACCGCCACAGGCTCTACCGCTTATTCCCTGTCCGCCGGCGGCCCGATCGTCCATCCGTCGCTGCCGGCCATCATAATCACGCCGATTTCGCCGCACGCTTTGTCCGTCCGTCCGCTTGTCATACCGGCGGCAAGCGAAATTGCCATAAAGCCGGTGCCCCCCTACAATGAAATGACCCTTGCCAACGACGGCACAACCTTGACGTCGGTTTTGCCCGGCGACGTCGTGAAAGTGGAAAGCAGCCGCTATAAAAGCAAATTCATCAGGCTCGGCAGCGCCTCCTATTATGATACCTGGCAGGAACGTTTGCAAAAAGGCGAAACGATATAAAAAATAAAGCAGGGAAGGGAAGATATTCATGAAAGGGATCAGGCACGCGAAAATAAAAGAAATAATAGATCAGCAGATGATGGAAACGCAGGAAGACTTGGCGGCGGCTCTGCGCGCGCACGGGATAGACGTGACGCAAGCGACCGTGTCAAGGGACATAAAGGAACTTATGCTGATAAAAGTGCCCACGGGCGACGGGCATTACCGTTACGCCTTTCCTACCGAACAAGGCGTCATGCTTTCGCAGGCCAGGATGGAAAGGATATTTCAAGACTCGGTCATCAGCGTGCTGGCCAGTGAAAACCTCGTGATCATCCGCACCCTGCCCGGAACCGCCCAAGCGGTTGCCTACACCATCGATTATGTGCGCTGGCCGGAGATTCTCGGCACCATAGCCGGCGACGACACCATTTTTGTCGCCGCCTCCTCAAGAAACGAAATTGACAATTTGCTCGCTAAATTCCGCGGCCTGTTTTGACTGTTTGCTTGGTACGGGAGAAAAGTAAATGCTGATGACCTTGTCTGTACGAAATTTTGCGCTTTTTGATGAGTTGCTTGTCGATTTCCAGCCCGGATTCAACGTGCTGACCGGGGAAACCGGAGCCGGCAAATCTATTTTGATCGACGCCTTTAACATCGCGCTCGGCGGAAAAGCGTCCGCCGATTATATACGCCCGGGCAAAGATTTTTTCATCGCGCAGGCGGTCTTTGACCTTTCCGGTCAGGACGCGGCGCAAAAACTGCTCGACGATCTGGGGGTGGACTATAAGGACAACGAACTCATCCTGTCGCGCAAGGTCGCGGCAGCCGGGAAAAGCGTCTGCACCGCCAACGGGACCAGGATACCGGCGGGCGCGCTGAAAAATATCGGCGATCTGCTCGTGGACGTGCACGGGCAATATGAAAACCAGCAGCTTCTTAAACAGGATACTTATCTTGGCTTGATAGACGGCTGCGCCGGACGGGAAGGCGAAAAGCTGCTCAAGGAATACAAAGAGGTTTTTGCCGCTTTGAAAGACACCGCAAAGCAAATCAGGCAAAATGCGGAAAACGCCGCCGAACGGGAACGCAAGCTGGACATTCTCGCGTGGGAAATCGACGAAATAGAAAAAGCCGGACTAAAATCCGGCGAAGACAAAGACTTGGAAGAAAAAAAGGTAAAGCTCGTCAACAGAGAAAAAATTTTAACCGCCCTTTCCGCCGCCTACAACATTATCGGCGGCGGGGACGGGGAAAGCGAAGGGCTGTCCTTTGGCGCGTCCAAATTGTTAAAAGCCCTTGACGCCGCCGCCCGTTACGACGCGGCGGCGGAAAAAATGCGCAAAACCGCCGAAGAACTAAATTATGCGCTTTCGGATATAAAAATGGAACTGGCGGATATGCTGGACGCAAGCGAAACGGGCGGCGACATAGAAATTATTGAGCAAAGGCTTGACTTCATTTACCGGCTAAAGAAAAAATACGGCGAAACCATAGCCGACATCTTAAAATATTGTTCCGTAGCCACGAAAGAGCGGGAGGGGCTTTTGCGCGCCGAAGAAAATCTCGGGCGGCTGGAAGAGGCAAAACTGGCATTGTCGGCTAAAGCGTCGGCGCTGGCGCGGGACTTGAGCGCAACGCGCGCCCGGAGCGCAGAACTTTTCGCCGCCCGGGCGCTGGAACACATTCATGATTTGGCCATGCCGCAGGCGCGGTTTGTCATTGCGAGCAAAACAAAGGAAGGGTTAAGCGATACGGGACAGGATGAAATACAGTTTCTTTTTTCCGCCAACGCCGGACAGGAATTGCGCCCGCTGAACAAGGTTGCCTCCGGCGGGGAATTGTCCCGGATCGCGCTCTCGGTAAAAACTGCCGTCATGGGCGAAAGCGGGCCGCCGACAATGGTTTTCGACGAAGTGGACACGGGCGTCGGCGGCAAAACCGCGCAGCGGATGGCGGAAAAGATGGCGACAATCGCGTTTAAAAAGCAGGTGCTTTGCATTACACATCTGCCGCAAATCGCTTGCATGGCCGATTGCCACATCTATATAGATAAAAAAGAGGACGGCCTTGCCACTTGGATAGAGATAGAAAAACTTGACGGACAAGCAAGAGTTTCCGAATTGACCAGAATGATCGCCGGCGACAGCCAGACGCAGATCGCCCGGGACAATGCGCGGCAGATGCTTGAAATGGCGGCGCAGAGGAAAAAAAGCCTGCGCGGGCAAAATACGGGCAAGTAAAATAGGGGCAATTTGAAGCGGAAGGGTAAGGCGCGATGCCAAACAAGGCCGACGAGGAAAAATTCGCGGAAAAACGCCTATGCGGGCGGGAAGTATATAAAGGCCGGATGCTCAAATACGATATCGACGAAGTGCTTTTGCCCAACGGCCGCCAAGCGTCGCGCGAGGTCATAAAACATCCCGGCGCGGCGGCCGTGGCGGCGGTACTGCCTGACGGCAGGATCGTTCTGGTCAGGCAGTACCGCTATCCGGTCGGGCGCGTGCTTTATGAACTGCCGGCCGGCAAACTGGACGCGGGCGAAGATCCTTTGGGCTGCGCCCGGCGCGAGTTGGCGGAAGAAACCGGCTTTACGGCGGGGAAATGGCGCAAACTTTCCTCCATAGTTACGGCGCCCGGCTTTTGCGACGAAGTCATACACATTTTTCGCGCCGACGACCTTGCCGCCGGCCGGCAGCGGCCGGACGAGGACGAATTTGTGGAAACGGTTTTTCTGTCAACGGCGGAGATCGGAAATTTAGTGAAAACCGGCGCAATTTGCGATGCCAAGACGCTGGCCGGGCTGTTTTTATGCGAAATGCTGAAATGACGGGAAATTATTACGCCGACCTGCACATACACGTCGGCGCAAACGAAGACGGGCGCTGGGTGAAAATACCGGCCGCCAAAGGGCTTACGGTCAGGAACATATTGCGCGAGGCGAGCACCCGCAAGGGGCTGGACGTGATCGGGATTGCCGACAGCCTGTCGCCGCTGGTGCAAAAGGACCTTTGCCGCCTTGCGGCCTCCGGCGAATTGGCCGAGCTGCCCGGCGGCGGCTACAGCTGGCGCGGCCGGCTGACCGTTATTTTGGGCGGCGAAGTGGAAACGCGGGAAAAGGGCGGCGGACTGGCGCACAGCCTTCTTTTTTTGCCCACGCTGGCGCAAATGCGGGAGCTGTCCGACGAGCTGTCGCTGCACATAAAAAACATCAATATGAGTTCGCAAAACGCCCACATGGACCTACGCAGCCTTTACGCCCTCGCGCGCGGGCACGGCGCCAAAATAATCCCGGCGCACATTTTTACGCCCTTTAAAAGCGTTTACGGCAATTGCGCAAGGCGCATGGCCATGCTTTTCGACGGCGAAGCGCCGGGCATTTCGGCGGTTGAGCTGGGGTTGAGCGCCGATTCTTATATGGCCGACCGGATAGAGGAATTGCGTGAAATTACCTATTTAGCCAATTCGGATGCCCATTCGCCGCAAAACATTGGGCGGGAATTTACTGCGCTTAACATTAGCGGGGCAGTAAATTTCGCAAATATTTTCGCGGCCATTGAAGGGAAAAAGGGCAAAGTGGCAATGCTTTACGGCCTGCATCCGGCCCTTGGGAAATATTATTTGACGCGTTGCGCCGCCTGCGGCGCGGAAGCTGACTATCAACGGGAAAAATGCCCCCTGTGCGGCGGCCGCGTGGTACGGGGCGTAAAACAGCGGGTAGATGAAATAGCCGATTGCCCGGAAGGGACATTCCCCCGACGGCAGCCCGGCTACCGCTACCATTTCCCGCTTTCGGAACTGCCGGGGGTAGGGGCGAAGGCATTGCAAAAAGTTTATTGCGGAAAATTAACAGATATCGAACTAATGTATAAAAGCGATGCCCGGCAGGTCAAAGAACTGCTTGGGGAGCGGATTTTGGCTATCATTGAAAAGGCCGTGGGCCAAAAATTGCGGATTTTTGGCGGTGGCGCGGGCCGCTATGGGTATGTTATAATTGAAAAAAAGAAAAGTGAAGCTCTCCGGCAACCGAGCCAAACCGCTACTTTTGCAATGGCTCCTTTTAATGGGCAAGAAGATGGATTTTAGCTGATATGTGTGTTTAAAATGGAAATAGCAGTTGACGCTCTATTTTGAAAACAGCGGGACGGTGTTTAACAAAATGTAAAATGTAATATGTTACATGCACATATGCTGCCGTTTTAGGAAAAACACTTTATTAATTTAAGGGAGGATAATGCAATGGAAATTTTAAAAGTATCAGCCAAATCCAGTCCTAATTCAGTGGCCGGCGCGCTGGCCGGAGTGCTGCGCGAAAGGGGGAACGCGGAAATGCAGGCAATCGGGGCGGGCGCTTTGAACCAGGCGGTAAAAGCGGTCGCGATCGCGCGCGGCTTTGTCGCCCCGCACGGGATGGACATAGTATGCGTGCCCGCGTTTACCGACATAGTCATCGAAGGGGAGGATCGCACCGCAATAAAGTTGATTGTGGAACCGCGATAGTCAGCTTCAAACCGTAAATCGCAGACAAAAAGGCAACGCCCTCGAAGCGCGCAGGCATCAGCCGGCCGCCCGGGGCGCCGCCTTTTTTTTCAGTCTCGGTTGTATTTGAACCTTGTGCCGGCCAATTTTCCCCAGACCTTGTCACATTCGGCCATGGTTTCCTTGTCCAATCCGCCTTTGTCCAGCGTTTTGAGGTTTTGCCGCAACTGCTCCAGCTTGGAAAAGCCCGTGATGACGGCATCCACGCCGGCGGCGCCATACAGCCAGCGCATAGCCAGCTCCAGCATGCCGATGCCGGCCTTTTCGGCGATGGCGTGTAAGTCGTCCCAGGCGCTGAAATTTTCCTCGTTCCAGTACCTGTCCGCATACATTTTGCTGTTGGAAAAACGCGTATTGGGCAGCTGCCGCTTGTCTTTGTATTTATCGGTCAAAAAGCCGGCGGCCAACGGGTTGTATACGACAAGCCCCAGCTTGTGCGCGCGCAGGAACGGCAAAAATTCCTGCTCAATCCCGCGCGTTATGATATTATACACCATTTGCGTTACGACCGGGTAGTTCAAACCGGCCGACCGCGCCTGATAATACATTTGGCAAAGCTGCCAGGCGGCGTAATTGGAAGCGCCGATATAACGCACTTTCCCGGAACGCACCAGCGTATCCATAGCGCCGAGGGTTTCTTCGACGGGCGTTAAAGCATCGGGCGCGTGCAAATAATATATGTCAAGGTAGTCGGTTTTCAGCCTTTTGAGCGACGACTCTATCTGTTTCAGTATATAGCGCCGCGAAAGGCCGCCGGCATCGTTAGGCAAGCCGGCCGCTTTTTGGTTCAGGCGGGAGCCGACTTTGCTCGCCAGTATTATACTGTCGCGTTTGCCCGCTACGGCCTTGCCGAGGATCTCCTCCGAACGGCCGTTGGTGTAGACATTGGCCGTATCGAAAAAATTGACGCCCTCGCCGATAGCGTATTCGACCGCCGCCACGCCGGTTTTTTCATCGACTTGGTCGCCTAAGGTCATTGCGCCTATGCACAACTTGGATACTTCAATGCCGGTGCCGGTAAGTTTTACATACTCCATTTTGCTGCCTCCTTTTCGTAAAATTTTCTTTTGTTTTTCAAAACGGGAATCCAGGTATTGAAATATCGCCCGATGGCGCCGGCAGGCTCTAACTGGCGGGGCAACAACAGCTAATTTGCCGCAGCAAAGGCAAAACCCTGCTTCCTGCTTGTTTGTATTTTGCCGATGCCGGGGAAAGCGATGTGCATGCCCGCGACAAAAGCGCCTTGCGCCGCCGCCCATTCCAAAACCGCCTTGCGCGTTTTGACCGCTTGCGCCGGGTCGACGTCGTAAGTTACCGCGACGCCGGGGAGCGGCATCTGTATGGCCATGGCGTGCGCGATGTCCCCCCAGATCAGGCATTTGCCTTCAGCGCCGCCATTTTGCACAAGATACATGGTGTGGCCCGGCGTATGCCCATAGGCGGCGATCGGGTATATCCCGGCGAACAGGCTCTCCGCCCTGGCCCCTCCGGCGGCGGACCGGTCGAGTTCCCCGGGGGCGAATGTCTTGACCCTGCCGCCGTAAGGCTTAAGCTTTTCCGCCGCGCTTTTGTCTTTCCAGTAATCAAGTTCTCTGTCCGCCACGTATATATCGGCGTTGGGAAAAGCGACTTGGCCTTCGCGCAAAAGGCCGCCGATGTGATCGCCATGCATGTGCGTCAGCAGCACGGCGTCAACATCCTCCGGGGAAACGCCTGCCGCCCGCAGATTGCGGAAAAGCTCCCGGCCGTAGCCTGTGTCAATGAGGACGGTCTTGCCGCCGGTTTTTACCAAAAAGGCGTTGACCGCGCTAGGGAAGGCTCCGCCCGGAAGGTAGCGCCGTTTGTCATCGTCGGCGGCGTTGAGCAGTATGGAAGAATCGCCGCTGCGGTCGCCTTCGGAAAGCAAGATGATTTTTATTCCGCCCAAATCCATACCCTTTGCCGTTTCCGGCGGCTGCGCCCCGCCGGAAACGGCAACCGCAAATAAAGACGCCAGCAACGCCAATTGAAGCAATCGCCTTGTCAAACCCACCGCCTCCTGTTTTACGCCCCGCCGTTTCGGCTTTTTATCGGCGCGAACGTACCGTATGTTAATATATTGACGTATATTAATTAAATTATAACAAAATTGCGACTGGCCGGCTACCTGAAAAAATATATGGCGCGTTGCATAAATCCGCCGCCGGCGCAAGCGCAAAAGCCCCTTGCGCCACAGGGGTACAAGCGAGGAATAAAAGATTTTCAATCGTGCCGTCTGAAAAGCCCCCTGCGCCGCAGGGGTACAAGAAGCCATTAAAAGTCCTTGGGCAAGCCCTGCGGCCTATGCCGGGGAAAGCCCGGCGCGAAGCATGGACAAAACAAATCGGCCCCCTGCCCGCGCAGGGGGCCGATTTTGGCGGGCATCCCGCGCAAAGTTCGGTGCGGCCTTTTGAAGATTCCACTGGCTTCGTACACTTAAGGTTGCCCGCGCAGGTTCGGCCATGGCCAAGCAGGGGGCGGCGTATTCACCCGAATTGAAGCCAATTGAAAACTTTTGGGCATGGCTAAAAGCTAAACTGCGCAGAACGCTCGCTAATTTTTCTTGTTTTGATGACGCTCTTTGCTACTGTTTTAAAAGTATTTGACTATATATCCGGCAACGTCCGTATTCAATTTTGCCGATGCGGGCAGGGACGCTCCCGCCGCCGGCCGGCTTTTTTGCGGAAATGGCCGCCGATAGGTTTGCGCTTTAACCGCCGCAATTGCAGAAACGGGGGCTGCCCATGCGCCACGCGGCAACAAAAAAGCGGCGGGCATTTTGCCCGCCGCTGCCGTTTTAAATCAAAAATGGAAGGTTACATAGCTCCAGAGCAGCTTGCCTTTTGTGCGCGCAAGGCCGTCTACGTCGTCTTGCTGTTTAAAGTCGAAGTAATCGACGTTCAGGTCGACGTTCTTGGCCAGCACGTAGCTTGCGCCCACCGTCCAGCCTTTGTAGCCGAAGGCTTGATCCGCGATGGACATTTCAATGGTCGGCGCGAAAATGGCTCCCGCCGGCAGGGAGTAATAAGCGCCGCGCAGCTCAAAAGTGCCGGCCTTTTTCAGGTCTTTTTCCCCAAAGGTCAGCCCGGCCGCCCAGCCTTTTTTCTTTACAACGTGATGCAAGAAGGTGCCAAAGCCATAGTGATAAGAGTACAAATCGAAATTCTTGGTCGAGCCGACATATTCCGCCCAGAGGTTGAGGTTGTCCGCCAACTGGTAATCCAGCCCGATTTCATAAACATTGTTGTCCACTTCGCTGTACTTAAACAAGCCGTAATCTCCGTCAGCGCCTTTGTTTTTGACGTTGTACCAGGCGAGGATGCCGCGCAGTTTGTCGGTGAAGCGGTAGCCGACCTCGGCGCCCAGCAGCTGGGTGCGCTGGTTGGAAGCAGAGCCAACCCCAAACTGCGGCAGGTTATATACAATATTCGCTCCCTGGACAGGGCGCAGGGCAAAGACGTCCACGCTCCATTTGCCGGTGGCGTAATTGAGCTTGAGCCCGTCCACGTCGTCGTCCAGCAAGGAGCCGTAGACCGCCGTGTGCGACCAGTTGCCGGCGGTTACGTTGACCGCCCCGATGGAGCCTTCCACCCAGGCGTTGCGCAAAGTGGCGCGGCTTTCGGAACCGTTGGCGTTGGTTTTGAAGTTCTGCCCGTTGTGCTCAATCATGCCGGTATATTTCCAGCGCTCGTTCACCTGGCCGTTGATCCACAGGCGGGAACGCAGCAGGCTTTCGTCTGTCCTGTTCTCCGCGCCTGCGGCAAGCCCGATAGCTACAGCGCCGCTGCTATATTTGCGGGTCTCGCGTTTGTGGCCGAACCGCGCCTCGCCGGTGATAGTTACGTTGTCCAGCTTCTTCTCGAGCCTTGCCACGCGCACGCCCAAGATCTCCAGTTCCCCAGCGAACTCCGCCGCCAAACGCTCGATCTGCGCCTTCTGGTCGGAGTCGGCTTTGTCCGCGCGCGCCAGGGCTTTCGCGATGATCTGGGCCGCCTCGTAGCGGGTGATGTTGGCGGAGCCGACGAAACGGCCGTTGCCGTAGCCTTCGATTATCCCCGCTTGTGCCAGTTTGCTGATGGAAGCGTAGG
>JAISLQ010000055.1 GCA_031290885.1 Acidaminococcales bacterium | reverse complement strand
GTCGAATATTCGCGCGCCCAATGAAAAAGTGTCCGCTCCGGGAAGTCGTTTTCGTCCCTGACCTGTATTTCCAAGTCCACCCTTTGCCCATCCACCGTCATATTAATGTCAAGGCGGCAGAACTTGTCCCCGATCGCTTCCGGCGGCATTTCCGGGTTCGTTATCGCGAACTTACCAATGCTGCCGTGCTTCACGCCGAGCAGTTCCGCGACAAGCCGTTTGAGCAAATCGGGGTTTTTCACAAAAAGCATTTTAAACAGGGTATCGTTCTTGAAGGTGTATTCGAGCTTTGTCACAAGGCGGGCTCCTCTATGTAATGTATTGTAGCACGTTTTTGGCCGTTTTTCAATGGAAGCGCGCTCTCTTGGGTAAAGGGCTTCCCCCTCCGCTTGCGTCTTGTCAAGGCCGCCCTCCTGAACTTGCCTTAATAAAGTTGCGGGCATGGCATGATTTTTCAGCAAAACATAACGGGAAATCCGCCGGGAGAAGGATGTTGAACGGCAGCGCCAACATGCCCTGAATTGCCGCATACATTACGCCTGCCGGCTTTGCGCCAAAAAAGAAGGAGAACTCTCTTTCCGCCTTTTGCCGATTTTCTCCGTAATCGGCCTGCCGCACGGCAAAGGATCCGCCAGACGGTTGATTGCCTTTGGCCGCCTGTGAATCTTTTGAAAAACGGTTCCGCAGCCATAGCTTTTGCCTCGGCTATATTGCGGCACAAGGGCATCTTTTAAAATTAAAACAATTTTAACAAAAGCAAACTAGATATGGTAAACTAATGGCATGAATTACCGCGCCGACGGTCAGGCAAAATGCCATATCCGCGCCAGGCTGGGTTTGCCGACCGGCGCCTGGCGAGCGGCCTATGTTGGCGATGCGAGGGGGCAAGAAGCGCCAAAACGGATGAGCGCGGATACAGGAAAGAGAGGGCGGCGCAATCCCAACTTGCGGCGGAAAGGAAAAGCCCGCGCTATTGGGCGGCAAATCTGGCAATATTGCGGTTTTGCGAAACCATTTGCCCATTTTTAGGGTATCGGCAAATATCCTCGGAAATAAGATTATACTTCGCGAGGTGAAAACAATGCATCCTGACTGGACGGCAGGCGAAGAATTTTTAAAAAAGGCGGACGCGAGGTTCATCCCCTTCATGGAAAAATACGGCCACTGCAACCTTCGCCCCACCGAACCGAAAAAATATTACATATCGCTCCTAAAAGCCATACTTTCGCGCGAACTCCCGGTAGAGGCCGCCCGAATGTCCGTTGCGGCCATAGAGGAAAAGTACGGGGAAGCCCCCCGGCCGGAGGACTTCATAACAAACAGGTTCAGGGGGCTTCATATTTCCAGCATGGGTTTTCATAGCACGGCCTTTGGCCTTACGGAAAAAATCTTGAGCGGGGAAGTTCCCATAGACAGCTTCCCGGAGATGGAAGACGCCGCGATCGTAAGCTGCCTGCGCAAAGTCAAGGGGCTGGAACGCTGGACAGCGGAGATGTTCCTTGTCCTCGTCATGGCCAGGCCGGACGTGTTTCCCAGCAAAGACATCCCGCTGCAAAAATGTCTGCAAGAATTTTACGGCCTTCCGGAGAAACCCAAGAACACCCGCGACGAAAACCCCCTCACGGCACCCTGGCGCCCTTGGCGGACGCTGGCCGTCTGGTACTTGTGGCAGGCCTACAACGAACAGCAGGAGGCCAGGGAGAAGGCGCGCGCGGAGAGGCGGGAGCTGGAAAAGAAGGCGGAGGCGGAAGCCGCAGCCAAAAAAAAGAGAGATTTCAGGCGGCCGCAAAGCGCGCCTGACCAGTACCGGCCGAAGATCAGGGTATGGAGGGCGAAAGAATAGGTTTCCTGCGCAATCTAAACGGCTCTGACAAAATTTATGCGTGCGAGGTCGGGCGGCTCGGCGGCCCATATAGGCCGATGGGGGGAAATTTCGCCCTTTTAGCGCCGAAAGGGCAGATTGCGAGGTTGAACCTGCCCGGTTAGGCAGGTTTTATGCCTCGTTTGCATGTTTTGCCATAAAGATTTCCGGTATTGTTTTTAATCGGCAGTTACTTAGAATCCGTTGTACAGTTTCATCCTGCGCCCGACAGGAATCCTCGCTAAAACGAACATCCGGCAGCCGGCGCATGGATTCAACACTCCATTCGGCGCGGGCATGGCGCAAAAGTCCCCGCGCCGTTAGTGTTTTGCCGGATATGTAATAATGCCGCTCATTTGACGTTCCTTATTTGGCGGCAAATTGCGTATTGAACGCGCCGATACTGGGCAGACCCTCCAGTTCTTCTCCGGGTCGCCCGGTTTGCCTCATCCGTTACAAACGCGGCGCGTTTCTCAACGCGCACACGACTCCCTACCAAAATAAAATATCGCCGGGCGGTCATTTATGGTAAAATGAATAATCGACAGGCAAATTTTTTAAGGAAACGATTTTAATGGCAAACGGCGCAAAACCGGCCATAGACATCCTGTCCTGCGATGCGTTCGCCTGGGAGCTGGGCACCTTGGCCAAAGAGATAAACGAAGACGCCGCGCGGTCTTACCGGGTAAATTGCATTTATCTAACGCAAAGGCTGCATGTGGATTTCAATCGTTTAGGCGAGGAAGTCGCGGCCGCTTTGGGGAAATTGCGCGGGAGCAAGGTCGCGCTGCTTTACGGCAGCCTTTGCCATCCCGATTTTTCTTTTCTGCCTGGCGGCGGAATCCACCGCCTGAAAGAGATAAACTGCATACACGCCATAAGCGGGGAGTCAACCGCCGGCCAGCCACGCTCTTTTTTCCTCACGCCGTCGCAGCTGGCCAAGTGGCGCGCCAATTTTTCTTTTGACCGCAAAGGTCCGGAAGAAAAGCGCGATTTTAAGGAGCGTTTCCGCAAATATTGCGATAGCGCCGTTTTTTTGGATACAGGCGCCGGCGCGGCCGACGAAAAAGAGCTGGCCTTGTTTGCCGAGGCAACGGGGCTGGCCGTTCAAAAGAAACAAATCGGGCTCGCTCCCTTTCGAAAAACTCTCTTTGCGCTGCTTGAGGCAACTTGGCGGGGCGCCCCGCCCTGAGCGCGGCGCCCCCATTTTGGCGCGTTTTGCGCCCTACTTTTTCAGTATATCCACAACGATTGGCTGCAAACCGCGTCCGTAAGTATCGCGCCAGTATTTGTAGGAATAGGAGAGGCCAAAAGCCCCCCAGAGCAGCGCGCCGAACAAAATCCCCCGGTCAGGCGGCATTTTCATCCGCAGCGCCATGTGATAGCCGAAAATCGCCCCCGCGATCAGCGCTGCGGCGGTCGGCAGCACCAGCAGTATGTTGTCCGTTGTTTTGCCGGTTTTCTGCCACTTTATTTTCACCAGCCAGCCAGGGCTGGTTTTCAACGGGCAAGATACGTCAAGGGTTTCGCCGGTTGTTTCCCGCCCGTCTTTTTTTAATATCTCCACAATGGCGCGTTCGCCTTTTGTCTTTATTATTTTGCCTGTCATTTCCCCGTTTTTGTCCAACGCCCATTCTCCCCATCGCTTTGCTGCGCATATCAAGCCGGCGCTTAATGTGTCCGCCGTCAGTTATTATAACATATTATCAGGAGGTTTGTTGTGCAAAAAGATGCCAGATCCATGGTGGAGGCCGGAGTATTGTCAGCGGTGGCGGTCGTTTTTGCCGTCATCAATCTTTACATACCTTTGCTGGGGATTTTTCTGAATGTTTTCTGGCCGGTGCCCTTGGTGCTGCTGGGCGTCAGGCACGGGCTCAAATGGAGCGCGCTTGCGCTGGCTTCTTCCGCCCTGATCCTGGCCATAATCGTCAATCCGCTGCAAAGCCTCTTGCAGGCCGCAGGATTGGGCGGCATCGGGCTTGTCCTCGGCTGGAGCCTTAACAAAGGCAACCCTCCTGTCATGACGTTGGGTTTTGGCGCCGCCGCCTCGCTTTTGTCAAAGATTTTGGTCATAGCTCTGCTTTTTTTGTTTGCCGGCGGAAACCCTTTCGACCTCGGCCCGGAAACTATCGCCAAGGCGGTCTCCGACACGATGGAACTGTATCGTTCTTTTGGCATGTCGGATGCGGAACTGGCGCAAATAAAACCGATTGTGGAGTCCACATTAAACATGATGAAGCTTATCCTGCCGGCGGGGATTGTCTTTGCGGCTTTTTTTGACGCTTACGCCAATTTGTGGCTCGCGCGGGCCATTCTCGGGCGGTTGGGGACATTCACGCCCGGGCTGCCGGAATTTAAAAATTTGCTGCTGCACCAGCATTTCCTGCTTTTTTACGGCGTTTCCCTATTGCTGACCGCCCTTTTAAAAAACCAGCCGGACAGCCTCTTTTATCAAGCAAGCGTCAACGCCAATTTCATCATGGCCATGCCGATTTTGCTGCAAGGAATCGCGGTCGCCTGGTCGTTCAGCTACCGAAAAAACTGGCCGGGCATTTCCCGCTGGTTGCTTGTCAGCATGCTTATACTCTTGCAGCCGGTGTCAATAGTCGTCATATTCCTCGGGATGGCCGATTTTGTTTTTGATTTCAGGAAATTGCGCCCGCCGCGCACCTGAGCGGGCGACCGTCGCTTTTTCGGCAACAGGCAGGACAAACGAAAATCCGCCGGGCGGAAAAATCAAGCAGGAGCCAAACGGCAAAAGCGCGGCTTGATTTTTGCCCGGCGTTTCCCTGCCGTCGCGCCTTGCGCCCTAAGCGCCTCGGTCAGACTTTGCGGCCTTTGACCCATTCCTTGGCCTGTTTTACCGCCGATAGGGCGTCGCTGGCGTACATGCCGGCACCGATGCTTTCGGCGTAGCCGGCGGTCAGCACCGCCCCGCCGACCATTATCCCTCCCGCATAGCCGCTTTTCCGCAACAGATCTATACATTCGCCCATTGCCCCCAAGGTGGTGGTCATCAAGGCGCACAGCCCGACGATGTCGGGTTTTTCTTTTTCGGCCGCCGCCAGTACCTTAGCGGCCGGCACGTCTTTGCCAAGGTCGATTATGTCGAAACCGCCGCTTTGCATGAGGGTTGACACGATGTTTTTGCCCAGATCGTGGATGTCTCCCTCAACGGTGGCCAAGATAATTTTCCCCCGGGACGGCGGACGCCCCTGCCGCCCGGCTTTTTCTTTTAATACGGCGAAAGCCGCCTGCATCGCTTCCGCCGCCAGCATGACCTGCGGCAGGAAAGCTTTCCCGCGCGCGAATTTGTCGCCGATGTCGTCCATGGCGCCGGTCAGTGCCCGGTTGGTAATTTCAATTACCGTCCGCCCCTGCCCATGGGCCTTAGCGGCAAGGTCTGCGGCCGATTCTTTTTCGCCGCGCGCCACCGCCCTAAGCAGCGCGTCCAGTATGTCCTCGTCCCCGGGCGGCGCGGCGGGCGCGGCCTTCTCGCCGGCAGCGGACACATGGGACGAGCTGAAAGCGATGCCCTGGCTGTCCTGCCCGTTGATTACGCTGGCCGCTGCCAGCAATTCTTTTATGTATTTGGCCAGGGGATTGATGATCGGGGCGTCCAGCCCATTGGCCAAGGCCATCAGGAAAAAGGCCGCGTTGATCAGTTCCCGTCCGGGAAGGCCGAAAGAAACATTGCTCAAGCCCATAGTGGTCGGGCAAGGGAAATTTTCTTTGTATAATTTCAGGGTGCGCAGCGTTTCCGCCGGCGCGCTCCCGTTGGCGGCGGCGGTGAGCGCCAGCGCGTCCAGCACTATATCGCCGTTGCCAAGCCCAGCCTCTTTCGCCGCCCGGATTACGCCGCCCACGATTTTCAGCCTTTCTTCCGCCGTCTCGGGCAGATCCTTGCCAGTCAGCGGCAAAACGATGACCGCCGCGCCGTAGCGTTTGGCTATGGACAGGATGGCGTCCCGTTCCGGCTGTTTGCCGCTGACCGAATTTATCAGGGCCCGCCCCGGAAAATACCGCAGCCCCGCCTCAATCGCTTCCGGCTGGGCGCTGTCGATGGAAAAGGGCAGGTCGACGATCGCGGAAAGTTCCTCCACCAGCCGCCGCATCATCGCCGCCTGGTCAATGCCCGGCACGCCCGCGTTGATGTCGAGCACGGCCGCGCCGGCCTCCGCCTGCGCCAAAGCTTCTCTTTTCACGGCGATCAGGCTGCCGCTTTTCAGCTCATCCGCCAGTATTTTGCGCCCGGTAGGATTTATCCGCTCGCCAATGAGCGCCGTTTTATGCCCGCCGCCCAGCCAAAGAGCGCCGCCGCGCGAGGACAGCCTTACGCCCGCCGGCAGGGGGCGGCGCGGCGATGGCCGACATTTTTCCAGTTCTTTTTTCATGGCTTTTATATGCGCCGGCGTCGTGCCGCAGCAGCCGCCGACAAAAGACGCGCCGGCCGCGACCAGGCGCGGGACCCATGCGGCCATGTCTTCCGGCGAGAGGGGGAACACGGCCTTGCCGCCCACAACCGTCGGCAGACCGGCGTTGGGCTGCACCGAAACCGGCAGGGCGGTTTCTCTTGCCAGTTCCGCCACCAGCGGCAGCAACTGCTCGGGGCCGAGCGAGCAGTTCAGGCCGATGACGCTGACCCCCAGCGGCTCCAGCGCGGCGGCGGCCGCCGCCGCGCCGGAGCCGGTTACGGTACGGCCGTTTTCGCCAAGGGTGAGCTGCCCGATGACCGGCAGGCGGCAGGCCGCTTTGGCCGCCAGCACGGCGGCGCGCATTTCCTGCAGGTCGATGATGGTTTCGATCAGTATATAGTCCACGCCCGCCCCGGCCAGCGCCTTTATCTGTTCTTCGTAGGCCGAGGCGGCTTCGTCGAAAGAGCACGCGCCAAGCGGCGCGATGAGCTGCCCGGTCGGCCCGACGGAACCGGCGACGAGGGTGTCCCGGCCGCAAGCGGCGCGCGCGGCGCGCGCGGCGGCGGCCACTATTTGGCCGACCCGGTTTTCCAGGCCGAAATCTTTCAATTTCAGCCGGTTGGCGCCGAAAGTATTGGTTTCGATAATGTCGGCGCCGGCTTCGACATATTCCCGGTGTATCGCCGTTACCTGGGCGGGGCTTGTTACGGCCGCGTATTCGGGGCAGGGGCTGTCCGCTATGCCGAGCGCCTGCAATTGAGTGCCCATCGCGCCGTCAAACATCTTCAACATCGTTTTTTGCCCTCCTTAGCCGACAACCGGCGTTCTCGCAGTACAAGCAGGCATCCCCGGCTTTGCCCGGCAGCATGGAGAAACCAAGCCCCAGCGCCGCCGTTATGCTCTTGCGCGGCGCGAGCATGAATGACTTGGTCGCGCCGAGGCCGATCCGCGCCGCGCCCGAAAGCTCCAAAATCCGCGGCTGCTCTTTTATGTCCCAGTCGCCGTAGCCGGGGCTGAACCGCCGTCCGGCGCCAAGCCCCAGCGCCCTCACCGAAGAGGCAACAAAAGCGCATAAGCTGTCGGCCGCCTGTTCCACCGCGCTGTCGGCCGCCGCGTCCAGCAAGAGCGCCTTGGTGTATTCGCCGGCGGCAAACAGTTGGTTGACGCGCGTTTCGATGTCGCCGCCGACGCTTACGGCCAAAACGGCGACCTTCACCGCGCCGCGCAAATGGGCGCAGAGCTTGAGGCTTTGGGGCAAGTAGTCGCCGCCGGGAATTTTCAGCGCGGGCGCCTGATAATCATAGATTTCCCACGCGCCGGCCGGGCGCGCGTAGACCAAAGCATCCTCTGCCGCCGCCGCGATTACGGCATGCGGCAGATCTTCGCTTTGCCGCATGCCGGCGTAGCGAAGCATTTCTTTTTTATTTATATGGCCTAATACGGGATTGAATACAGGCAAAAAAACACCCCTTAACATTGAGCGCAATTATACTCGCATATCAGTCCCTTGCCGGCCACCAAATGCAAGACGGGATATGGCCTTCCCGCCATATCAAGCTCGGAACGCGCTTTTACCGCAAACCCCATTTTTCGGTAAAATTCCACGGCATTTTCATTTTGTTCATTTACATCGACTTTTTTTACGCGCAACTTTTTAACAGCATAATCAATGAACGTTCTTCCTATGCCTTTTCCCCGCATGTGAGGAATTATGAACAGCATTTCAATTTTTTCCGCCGACGTACCCATGAAACCAAGTATTTTACGGGAAGCGTCCCGGACGGCAAACAATCTGACATTGTCAAGCCCTGTCGCCGGAATTTGCTTTTTATAAAACAAAATGTCTTCTTCTTGCAAAAAAGCGTGGCTTGCCCTGACAGACATTTCCCAAACGCGCATGATTTCGCCGTATTCATCTCGCTTGACGCCCAATATGGCACAAGCGCCGTTGCCATTGCCATTAAAATCCATAACTTTCCGTTTCCCGCCGGATGCCGCCCTACGCCCCAACCGCCTCCCAAGGCGGACGCCCCAATCCGGCGGCGGTTCCCGTTTCAGGGCGCGGCCGCGCGCCGACCGGCGAAAGCGACTTTTCCCCCGGCCTGCCCTTTCAGCACGGGGACGGTTATTTTCTGCCCGGGGCGGATGGCATCGCCCGCGCCCAGCCGGTTTTCTTTGTAGACGCGTTCCACCACTGCCCGTATATCTTCGCCGCCGGCGGCAAACCCGGCGCTGATCGCCCAAACGGTGTCTCCCGGCAAAACAATGATTTCCACGCGCTCAAACACTTCATCCGGCGCGGCAAAAGGCAAAAAAGCAAAGGAACAGGCGACGGACGCGGCGAACAGAGCCAGCAGCGCTTTTGTTATATTCATAAAACCATCTCCGAACAATTGTTTGCTATAGGCAAATACTATCAAACATTTGTTCGGAACGGCAACTGCCGTTTTTGCCCGTTTAACGGATTTATGTCCGCATATCTCTTGCTATCGCGCTATGCCGCCTATTTCCTAACTGTTGAAATATACATACAGCAGCCACATATAAGCCGGAACCACGAACATAAAAAAGAAGGTGGACGCGCTTGTGAGTATGGCCGCGTATTTTACGTCCAGGCCGTAAGTCGCGGCGATAACCGGCAGGGCCACCGCCACCGGAGCGGCGGACTGCATGACCAGGACTTTGAATTGCATGGGATTTGTCGGTATGAGCATGCTCAGGCAAAATATGGAAACAGGCCCGATGACAAACCTGCCGATGTGCGCTATGAGCATGTCGGCATCCATTTTAAGCTCGCTGATTTTCGTCTTGCTCAGGGCGAAGCCGACAAAAATCATGGCCAAGGGCGTGGTCATGCCGCCGATGTAGCCCAAAGTGCTTTTAAGGACGGCGGGGATTTTCAGGCCGAGGGCGATGACGACCGCCGCCGTTATCAAACCGATGAGCGGGGAAAAAATGATTTTTTTCAATGTGTCCAAAACGCCTATTTGCGCGGCGCACCCCGACCCTTCGGCCGCCGCCTGGTAGACGGCCACGCACCATAAGGCGGTGGTGTTGGCGATGAAATATTCAAAAACATACACGGAACTGTCTTCGCCGAATAGCGCTATGTTAAGCGGCAATCCTATATACATGCAGTTGGAAACGTAGAACATGCTTTTGAATATAGCGCGCCGGCCTTTCGGTATGTTGCGCAGACGGCAGACCGCGCTGCCTATGTAATAACTTATGACAACGGACAAAACAGGAATAAGCAGTTCATGAAACAACAGCAGGAAATTTTCGCGGGTAAAACTGTTCGTTATGTTAAGCAAGACCATGCAAGGCAAGGATATTTTGGTAACCAGGCTGGAAATCAGCTTCGCGCCGCCGTCGTCTATCCAGCCCCGCAAGGAGATGACCAGCCCCATCCCAAGCATTATGCCTATGCTGATCACGCTCTGGATCGAGTGGAAGATTATTTCCAACGCCAACACTCCCGATGGGATCGCCGTCCGTCAGCTTCCTTAAACGCCATCCGCTTCACTCGTCAAACACTCCGTCGTCTTTTTTGATCGCCGGCTTGCCGCTATCCGGCGCCGTTGCCGCAGCGGCCGGCGCCGTCGTGTCGGCGACCGCCGCCCGGTCGCCCGTGAAAAACTCTTCATTGACGCCGTCCCACATTATCCGCAATTCTTTGCGCCCCGCCCCGGCGCTTAGCACAATGCCGCGCCGCCCGTCCATCTGCAAAGGCGCGTTCAGCACGTCAAGCGGCGAAAAGCCGTTCACCGCTATCGCCCTTATCGTGCCATCCCGGTCCTTGCCGAGGATGACGACTTCCGCCAACCGCACGTACCGGCCGCTCACCGCCCCCAGGCCCAGTATGATGACTTCCTCGTGCGAGTTGTCCCGCAGGTTCGCCTTATAAAGCGAATAAGAGCGGCTGCCCGAGAGCCGCACGACGGAAACGCCTCCGTCCCCGGACGGAAAAGCGATCAGCAACAGGCGGCTATTGCCGCTTTGCGCTATTTCCTCCGCGTACAGGGTTTTGGGTTCATTGCCGAAATCAACCGTCAATGGCGACGTTAAAAGCCCATTGCCGCCAAAGGAATATTTTTGCGCGATATAACGGCTTTCCGCCGATACCGCCGCGCCGGCGGCGAATACTGCCGCGCAGACAAAAAAAAGGCCGTAAAAAAGTTTTTTGCGCATAAAAGCCCCAACTCCTTTTTCGTCACATTGAAGCATATCTTATCCATGTTTTATACTGTTCTTAGGTTAAAACGCTCTTTAGGTTCGGCGAGGCTTCAGCGCAAAGAGGGCGGTAAATCGTCCGCAAGGGCAGTATGATTTTAACCTGAGAACAGTATCAGCCGGAAAACAGGATTGGCTTTCGCGAACATCGGAAATGACCCCGCGCTCCGCCAGGGTCATTTCACGGATCGGCCTTTTAATGGCGCTGGCCGGCGCAGGCATTTTCACAGCCGCCGCATTCATCATCGTCCAGCCTGATGTCGCTATAATCTAAGCCGCGCTTTTTTTTGTAATCGATTATCGCGGCCTTCAGCGCATCGGCCGCTAAGTTTGAACAGTGCATTTTTACCGGCGGCAAGCCGTCCAACGCCTCGGCGACCGCTTTGTTGGTCAGCCGCTGCGCCTCGGCGATTGATTTGCCCCGCGCCAGTTCGGTGGCAATGCTGCTGGTGGCGATCGCCGCGCCGCAGCCAAAAGTTTTAAACTTTATGTCGGTTATGATCCCGTTGTCCACTTTAATGAAAAATTTCATTATGTCGCCGCACACAGGATTGCCAACCTCGCCTATGCCATCGGCGTCGGCTATTTCGCCGACGTTGCGCGGATTGGCGAAATGATCCATCACTTTATCCGTATACACAAGCCCATACCTCCCTGCCTTATTTTTCCCGCCCTACCGGGCAGGCCGCGCAGTTTTTGAGTTCCTGCCGGCCGCAGACGCCTACCTCGGCCTTGTAAACAGGCGACATTACCCGCAGAAATTCCGCTATCGGCGGCAGTTTTTCCAAAAGATAGTCTATGTCTTCTTTCGACGTTTCCGGCGACAGGGTAAGCCGTAGCGACCCGTGCGCCGTCGCGTGGTCAAGCCCCATAGCCAAAAGCACATGCGACGGGTCGAGCGAGCCCGACGTGCAGGCCGAACCGCTTGAAGCCGATATTCCGGCCATGTCGAGCCTAAGGAGCATCCCCTCGCCCTCTATGTAGCGCACGCTTACGTTGACATTGTTGCTCAGGCGCATCTTTGGATGGCCGTTAAGTTTAACATAAGGTATTTTGGCAAAAATGCCGTCAAGCAAATAATCGCGCAATTTTTCCATATGGGCGTTGTTTTTTTCCAATTCGGCGCCGGCCAATTCACAAGCCTTGCCCAGCGCGACCGCGCCCGGCAGGTTTTCCGTTCCCGCCCTGAATCCCCTTTCCTGCCCGCCGCCGTGAATGAGCGGCGGCAGCTTGACGCCTTTTCGCAAATAGAGGGCGCCCACGCCTTTGGGCCCTTGTATTTTGTGCGCGGTGAGGCTCAAAAGATCTATGTTGTCGCGTTCCACGTCAATGTCCACATGGCCGGCCGCCTGCACCGCGTCGGTGTGAAACAGTATTTTGCGCTCGCGGGCGATGGCGCCGATTTCGCGGATCGGCATTATCGTTCCCACTTCATTGTTGGCGTACATTATGCTGATCAGGATAGTGTCCGGCCGGATCGCCTGCTTTACATCCTCCGGCGTTGTCAGCCCGAACTCGTCCACCGGCAGGTAGGTAACGGCAAACCCTTGTTTTTGCAAATATTCGCAAGTATGGAGAATCGCGTGATGCTCCACCTTGCTGGTAATTATATGCCCGCCTTTTTTCCCGTAAGCTTCGGCGATCCCGCGCAAAGCCATATTGTCGGCTTCCGAGCCGCCGCCGGTAAAAATTACCTCTCCCGCTTTCGCCCCGATTAGCCCGGCTACTTGGGCGCGCGCCTCTTCCAGCGCTTTTTTCGCTGTCCTGGCCTCGGCGTAAATACTGGAAGGATTGCCAAAATTGTCCCGCAGGGCGGGCACCATGACTTCAAGCACCCTCGGGTCGATTTTGGTCGTCGCGGCATTGTCCAAATAAACGCGTTTCATATCATAAACCCCTCTTTCTGTTCAAGCAAGCCGCCTGAAAACAAGCGCGCGGCCGTGCAGCTTGGCGGCCGGCGCTATTCCGACTTATCAAGTCGGATATTAACTCAATGATAGCAGATAATTGCCCGCTTGTAAATAGAGGGGCGGAAAAAGTATTTTTCCGCATATTTTCTCAAGGCGCCGGACGCGGCGCAGCAAGACTGACGGGACGCTCGCCCGGGATGAAGGCGTACCCTTCGTAAATCCGTCCGTCCGCGCTGACCGTCGCTTTGTACTGATAATTTACGCCGGAGGAGCCGTCGCGTCCGGCTTGCTTTGTTATTTTGACCGTTATTTCTCCCTGCTCGCCGCGCAGTGCGTAAAGCCAACTCTCGCCGCTTCCCGGCGCGGCTTCGGATTTTTGCGGCTTGCTGTAGGCAAAGGCGCGGACAGGTTTGGCGGACAGCTCAAAAATGGCCTCGTCCCCGGTCAGTATCCGCAGCCGCCAATGCGGGACGCTGCCGACGCAAACAAAGTCGGCCGGAAAAGACATGTCGTCCAAAGGCCAAGAATATGCTTTCAACATGCTCTCCACTACGAAAGTGCGGGGATAAGGCACCGGGCGCAAGAAGAAAGTTTTTTCCGTAACGCCTTTCAGCTCCGCCATAATATAATTGCCGTCCGCGCCCGCGATCTGGCGCATCTCTTTGAACAGCCGCCCGGTTTTGCCCTCCAGCAGCATATACTGTTTGCCGCCGGCGGGCTTAAAAAGATCCAGCCCGCCGAAAGAGACGTACAGCCCTTTTACCCGTTCCGACACATCGGCGTCGATCTGCCGCGCGATTTCCGCCAGAAACTGCATGAGCTTGTTGTCCGGCGCGTAATTTTGCTTCGCCCAAGCTTTGGCGGCCTGGCCGGCATACCAGCCGGTCTTTGTCCCTGGATGCTTTTCGGCCACCGCCAGGTAACTTGACAGCACTTCGCGGCTGAGCCGACCGCCGGGCATGGCGCCCTCGTCATAAGATGTTTTTGCCAAATACTCAATCGCTTTGCTTTTATATAATGCGGCGGCCGCCGACGTGCGGTACGACAGGGGGTATTTTCGCAGGTAATTTTCTATTTTCAAAAGCAGGGCGGCTTTTTCCCGGCATGTTTGGGCAAGATCGGCGGCGCGTGCTTTCGCTGTTTTGGACTCGTCAAGGCAAATTTCAAAATAGTCCCGTATTTCATCCGTCACCTTCCCGCCGTAGGCCCGCAAAAGATAAGCGTAATCCGGCCAGGGATAAAAATGCCCGTCCCTTTCCTCAATATAATAGCCGCCCGCCAGAGTTTCGCGGACGGTTGCGTCCATAGCGGCGTCAGGCAAGAGGCGGATTTTTTCCGGCGCGAATTCCTGCCCGAAGGCGGCGCGCATCGCCTGCTGCAAGGCCGGATCCAAAAAGCGGGCGTTGGCTGCCGCCCAATTGCTTTTCAATTCATCTTCCACCAAGAGCGCCAGCCGTCCGCAATCTTCTTTGTTAAGCGCCAAGGATGCGCTTTCCGCCGCCGACAGCGCTTGCGCGCCCTGCCGCTCGCGCATTTTTTCAACCAAATCGGTCAGGTCGGCCGGCGCGGCCGCGCCGGTGGGCGCCATGCCCCAAACAGCCGCTCCCAGGAGCAATATTCGCAGCATTTTACCGAAAGGCACAAGAAGTCATCCCCTTTGATGGCCTTGCCATGCCGTTATTTTTCCCGGCGATAAATAAAAGAGCCGTCAATGTCCGCCAATTTGGACGCGCCGGTCATGATCATGGCCATTTTCAACTGATCAATCATCGCGGCAAAGGCAAAAGCTACGCCGTTCGCGCCGCCGGCCGCCGCCTGCGCGAAAGGGCGGCCCACCAGCACCGCGTCCGCGCCCAGGGCGAGCATTTTCAATACATCGACGCCCGTGCGCACCCCGCCGTCCACCCAGACGGCCATCTTCCCTTTGACCGCCCGCGCGATTTCCGGCAACGCCATGGCCGTACCTGGCGTATGGTCAAGCACCCTTCCCCCGTGGTTGGAAACAACTATGCCGGCCGCCCCGGCGGCAAGCGAAGCCTTTGCGTCTTCCACGGTCATGACGCCTTTTATGATAAGCGGAAGTTTTATTTCTTTGGCCAGTTCCGCAATTTCCCGCTCGGTCTTAGGACCGACCGGCTGGTTCAGCCTGGTCATGTTTATCAGCGCCGCCGAATCGATGTCGGCGGCTACCGCCGGCGCTCCAGCGCGCGCGGCTGTTTCCGCCTGCCGTATTATATCGCGGTTGGGGCGCGGCTTGATCGTAGGTATGCCCCGCCCGCCGGCCTCGGTTATCGCTTCAATGCCGCTTCTGTAGATTATTTCCGGCCCGCCGTCGCCGGTCATGCCCAGGCAGCCGCTTTGCGCGGCGCCGGCGACAATGCTTCGGGCGTAGTCGCCTTCGGGCGTGAAATCGTTCAGGTTATAAGATATGCCGCCAATGGGCGCGGCGATAACCGGCGCGGCCATTTTCACGCCGAAAACCTCGCAGCCTGTGTCCGGGTTGCCGGCGCTGTGGACTATGCGCTGGCGCAACAGCACATCCCGCAAGGCCATGATGTTGTTTTGGAAGCTCCGTCCGGTCAGTACGCCCCCCATGCCCGGTATTTCGCCCGCGCAGGCGACGCCGTCGCAAGTATTGCATACCCGGCAGAATTTACCGAATTTTTCCCTCCCAAGATCCCGCAAAACCGCCTTGTCCATCTTTGCATCCCCCCCTGTTTTTTGAAAAAGCAAAGCGCGCTGTTTTTTACGCGCCGGCCGCCCGGTGCCAGAGCGGCGCGACCAGAAGCAGGCACGCCCCCGCCATGAAAAAGGGCGCGTGAATGCCGCCGTAATTGTTCAAAGAATAGCCGACGATCGGCCCGATTGCAGACCCGAGGTCAATCGCCAGGGAATGTGCGCCCAGAACCGCCGGGGCGTTTTTGCCGTCTGCGGCAATGTCGGCCGCGAGCGCGTCCGAAAGCGTGGTAACCCCCGTGCCCGTAAGCTGCAAAAGTATAACCAGCAAAAGCCAGGCCCACAAGTCTATTTTATAAGAAATGGCTAAAAACAGAAACGCCGCCAAAAAACAATTTTTTTGCAGCAAGGAACGCCGCTTCCCGCCCGTGTCGGAAAATCTGCCGATTTTGGGCGCAAGATAAGGTTCCCATGTCCAACGCAGCGCTTGTAAAAAACCGGCCACGCTGGCCGCGCCCAAACCAAACTCGGCCAGCAAATCCGGCCTGATCTCATGCCGGCCGGTCAGGAAACTTAACATGGAATTGAATATCCCCTGATAAGCGAGCGCGGTGAAAAAACTAGTCGCAATCAGCGCCGCCGTCAATTTGCTGTCAAACAGCGCGCCCAGCGCGCCGAATGTTTTTTGTCCGCCGCTTTTGAAAACTCCGGCCGGTACGTACTTATGCACCAGCGGCAGAGAGAGCAGGCTGAAACCGGCGAAAATGCAGCCGGCGGCGTTGGGAGCGGACAGTTCCGCTATAAAAGCGCCGCCCAGCATGCCAAACAGGCTGCCCAAACGGAAAATGCCGTTGTAGGTGCCCATATGCCGCCCGTGATCGGACGCGCAGGAAAACTGCAAAACGGAAAAATAAGAACCCAGCCGCAAAAGGCTCCAGGCCGCGCCCCAGAAGCAACGGGCAATTAATAGCGGCCAAAAGCCCGAAACGAGAGAATAAGAGGCGGTAGTAAACATGGACGTTACAACCGCCAGCGCCATGCAGGTCCTTTGCCCTATGTTGGCGTAAAGCCACACGGCCAAGGGATTCAAGGGCAGCCTGACCAGTCTGTTGGCCGCCAGCAGCGCGCCCGCCTGCCATACGGAGTCCAAGCCGAAATCGCGCCAGTAAAGCGGCAAAACGATATAAAGCATGGAGTCGCCCAAAAGGCAAAAAGCGGTAATAAGCGAAACCATAGCGGTCGAGCGCAGGGCGCCGGCGCTTTTGTCCATACGTTCTCCCCTCCCGGACGAAAGTAGCCGCCGGAGCCTTGCCGCAGCAAAAATTATAGCGCAACAATTGCGGCGTCCAGCCTGCATGCCTATATTGAATACTACCACTTATGCCATGTTCCGTCCAGATCTGCCGCAAATATAAAGTTTTGAAAGCGCGCAGCGCTTTCAGATGAGGCCTCGTTTAAAACCATTTACGGGAAAAAATAGCGATAGCCGTAAGAAGCACAAAGGAGAGGATGGGTTGTTAGCCACTTTTGGCCGCGCCGCCGAAAAAGTCCAGCTTAAGGTAAAGCCTGTCTCTGTCGTCTTGCGTTATGCCCAGATACCGCTGGGTCGTCGCGAAAGAGCTATGGTTG
>JAISLQ010000054.1 GCA_031290885.1 Acidaminococcales bacterium | reverse complement strand
TCGACAAGGCGGTGAAGCTGGGGCTGAACCACCCGATGGGGCCGTTTGAGATGGTTGACCTGGTGGGGCTTGACACCAGGCTGAAAAGCCTGGAATACCTCAACAAGATGCTGGGCGAGAAGTACCGCCCCTGCCCGCTGCACGTGCAGTACGTCAAGGCCGGGCGCTTGGGCCGCAAGGTTGGCAGGGGCGTCTATGACTACGACGGGGACGGAAAGAAAAAATGATTTGGCCATGCGTTATTGGCCGCAGCCAATAATGAGTTTGGTATTTTTATAATTAGTGGGTGCTTATCCGCAAACTGCCGATAAGCACCCACTGCACATTTAAGCGTTGCCGCCGCGCAATATTTTGACAAGCGTATTGCGGGAAGGTTTCGGTTCCAAGAAACTTCCGCCGCAGGCCAAGGAAAGAGGGGCGCAAAATTCGGGAAAATTAACGCGCATGTCTTGCAATAAAGACAATCGTTGTTATATATATAATGAAAGTAAAACAGAAGGAGATGCAGATACGTAATAAAACAATATGTAGTTATTGGCTGAATTTTTAATTAATTTATTGATAATTAAAAAAATTGGATTAAAAATAACGAATAATTTAATTGGCAGATGTAAAAAACAAAGCGGCATTGCCGGTTTTGGCGGCCAATTGACTTTTGCGCGCCAAACTGTTATTGTAATACAAGAATTCTTATCCAACAACTCGGGATTTGGAGGATTTAATATGAAACTTTCAACCAAGGGCAGGTATGGCGTCGTGGCGATGTACGATTTGGCGGCCAATTCCGGAAACAGCCCCATATCTTTGAAAAGCGTCGCCGCCCGGCAGAATATTTCCGAACATTACCTTGAACAGCTTATGGGGCAACTGCGCCGGGCCGGCCTGGTGAAGAGTGCCCGGGGCGCTCAGGGTGGGTATCTTTTGGTAAAACATCCTTCCGAGATAACGATCGGTGATATAGTAAGAGTGATGGAAGGGCCGATTGCGCCGGTGGACTGCCTGTTAACCGACGATCCTTCTTCAGGCGGCTATTGTCAGAGGACAAAAAGTTGCGTTACGCGCGGCATTTGGCAAAAAGTGGGCGAAAGCATCGCTCGAGTGCTGGATTCGATTACCTTGGCCGATCTTTGCGAAGAAAAAATCTCGCCTGAAACCAAGCCGTATTTGACCAAGGCGAACGTATAGCGCCGCATAGCCGATGACCCTTTGTTGACATATAGGAAGGGATTTTGTATAATTTCTCTGATACATGCGGATATTTAGCAGGGCGAGGAGAAATCACCAATGGTTAATCTTACAGGCAAAGAACTGCGGGAAAGTTTTTTAAGGTTTTTTGAAGGCAAAAGGCATCTTATTCTGCCAAGCGCCTCGCTTATTCCCGAAAATGACCCTACGCTTTTGTTGATCGGCGCCGGCATGGCGCCTTTTAAGCCTTTTTTTACGGGCAAACTCAAGCCGCCCGACGTGCGCGTGGTTACCTGCCAGAAATGCATACGCACCGGCGATATAGAAAATGTCGGCCGCACGGCGCGGCATCATACCTTTTTTGAAATGCTGGGCAATTTTTCTTTTGGCGACTATTTCAAGAAAGAGTCCATAAGTTGGGGTTGGGAATATATAACCGAAATCCTGAAAATACCGGCGGACAAACTGTGGATCACTATCTATACGGAAGACGACGAGGCATTTGCCATCTGGCGGAACGATATAGGAGTGCCGGCGGAGCGGATTAGCAGGATGAAGGATAATTTCTGGGAGATCGGCCCCGGCCCTTGCGGCCCCTGCTCGGAAATTTACGTTGATTTGGGGGAAGAACGAGGCTGCGGCAAACCGGATTGCCGGGTGGGCTGCGACTGCGATCGTTACCTTGAAATATGGAACCATGTTTTCACCCAGTTCAACAAAGAATTGGACGGTTCCTATTCGCCGCTGGCGAAAAAAAATATTGATACCGGCGCGGGATTGGAACGCATAGCTTCCGTATTGCAAAATAAAAAGTCAAATTTTGAAACAGACCTTATTTTCCCGATCATTCAATACGCCCAGGAGTGTTCCGGCGTTAAATATGGAAGCTCGGAAAAGACCGACATTTCGCTGAAAGTTATAGCCGATCACGCCCGGGGCGTCAGTTTTATGATCGGCGATGGAATATTGCCGTCCAACGAAGGGCGCGGATACGTGTTGCGCCGCGTGCTGCGCCGCGCCGCGCGCCACGGCAGGCTGCTCGGGATTGACCGGCTGTTTTTGGCGGGGGCAGTTGACGTAGTGGCGGAATTATTCGGCGAACATTACGGAAATATTGCCGAAAAAAAGGATTATATCAAAAAAGTGATACAACTGGAAGAAGAACGCTTTAATTTGACGCTTGAGCAGGGAACCGAACTTTTGATTTCCGAACTGGCAAACATGCGGGAAGGCGCGGGCAAAGTGCTAAGCGGCGAGACAGTGTTTAAACTTTATGACACTTTCGGGTTTCCATTGGAACTAACGGAGGAAATACTTGCGGAAGAAGGGTTTTCCATTGACCGGGAAGCCTTTGAAGAAGCCATGAACAAACAGCGCGAGTTGGGCAGGTCGTCCAGAGGCGATAAAGAGAGGACGTTGAGTTTTCCGCTTGATTTTTCCGGCTGCGACGCGTCTTTATTTAAAGTGGACGAAACTGCCAAAGACAGCGTGGTAGCATTAATGTTTGAAACCGGAGCAGGCGCGCGAATAGAAGCGGGAACTGCCGGGCAGGAAGTCATAATAGTATTGTCTGTTTCTCCTTTTCACGCCGAAGGCGGGGGGCAGGTCGGCGATGCCGGGAGCGTAACCGGGGAAAACGGCGCCGCCGCAGTTCACGCCGTCCGCAAGCTTGCTGACGGCACGACGGTGCAATACGCTCAAATTACCGACGGCAGGTTGGCGGTGGGCGACAAGGTAACGGCTGTCTCCGACCATGCGCGTAAAAAGGCCACGGCGCGCAACCATACGGGCACCCATCTTTTACACGCCGCTTTAAAAGAAACGCTGGGATCTCACGTCAACCAGGCCGGCAGTTATGTGGGGCCCGATCGGCTGCGTTTTGATTTTTCCCATTTTTCGCCTGTAGGCGCACAGGAATTGGCGCAGGTGGAACTGTTGGTTAACAATGAAATACTGCAAGGCAAAAAACTGGAAATTTGTGAAGTCAGCCGGCAAGAAGCGCGCGCAATGGACGCGGTTGCGCTTTTTGGCGAAAAATACGGCGAAGTCGTCCGGGTGGTGTCCGTGCCCGGTTTCAGCGTGGAGTTATGCGGCGGTACGCATGTGGCTAATACGGCGGACATAGGCTTTTTCAAAATTGTCGGCGAAAGCGCCGTAGGCGCCGGCATACGGCGGATTGAAGCTGTTACCGGGCAAGAAGCGGTCGCTTTTGTGCAAAACATGGACGCGCTGCTGTCAGGCGCGGCGGCCGCGCTCAAATGCCGCCCGGGCGACATAGGGGGCAGGATTGAAAATATACAGGCGGAGCTTAAAGCCGCGCAACAGCAAGTGAGCAAACAAGGCGAAATTCTGGCGAAACTCAAATCGGACGACATAGGAAGCGCCGTCAAGGATATCAACGGAATAAAAGCGGCGGTGCTGGAAATAGATACGGCCGATATGGACGTTTTGCGCGGGTTTGGCGACAAGATGCGCGACAAACTCGGCGCGTCCGGGGTCGCGGTGCTTTTCAGCAAGCGCGGCGGCGGCAAAGTGGATTTGTTGGCCATAGCCGGCAAACAGGCGGTGGAAAGAGGGGTGCACGCCGGCAAATTGGTGAAGGAATTGGCGGCGGCGGTGGGCGGCGGCGGCGGCGGGCGGCCTGATATGGCGCAAGCCGGCGGCAAACGGGCGGAGCTTGTTCCGGAAGCTATGGTCAAAGCCTGGGACGCGATAAAGGCGCAATTGCAATAATAAAAACTGAAAGTTGAGCGGCTTTTTTGATACCGATCCGCGATTGTATGGTAAAATATATATTGTTGAATTAATGCTGGTGATTGCCCGGGCGCGACAGCAATCGCCGGCGGCGGCGACAAGTGGGCTTGATTTTCCATTTTCTTGGCGGGAGGGTTTGCTATGGCCGATGTATCAAAAGATACAGTATTATACAGGAGCGATACGGCGAAAAAAGTAGTGGCGGATGAAATAGCTTATGTTTGCATGGCGTTGGCGGAGAAAGGCTATAATCCAATCGATCAGCTTGTGGGCTACCTTTTGTCCGGAGACCCGACATATATAACCAGCCATAAAGACGCGCGTGCGCGCGTCAGGGCTTTTGAACGGTATGAACTGCTGGAGGAATTAATGGAAAGTTATTTGAATAAAAAAAATGTTTGACGCAATTTATAAAAAAACGCCCACGCTGCCCGAAATAACGCGCGGGGATCGATGCGCGCCATGCGATTTTTAGGGATTGATTTAGGGGACAAGCTTATCGGCGTGGCGGTAAGCGATCCATTGGGCATTACCGCGCAGGGCGTTGGCGTTATCAAACGCGCCGGGCTGGAATATGACTTGGAAAAACTGTCCGGGTATGTGAAAGAGTATGCGGCAGACGGTTTTGTCGTGGGCTACCCCAAAAACATGAACGGAACAATCGGTGAACGGGCGCTTTTATCGGAACAATTCGCCGCGATTTTGAAAGAGCATTTTGCCGGCAAAGAAGTAGTCCTTTGGGACGAGCGCCTGACTACGGTGGCGGCGCAAAAGGTGCTGATAGAAGCGGACGTAAGGCGCAAAAAACGTAAAACCCTTGTCGATAAATTAGCCGCGGCCTTAATTTTGCAGGGTTATTTGGATAACTGCGGCATAAAAAACAGCGGATATTTTACCGATAGCCGCTGAACAATCGGTTGAGGCTGGGAAAACAGAGGTGGTTTTGTGCCTTTAGGGAATTTCAATTTCCGCAGCAAGCGTAAACTGATCAGTGTCGCGGTGGCTGTAGCGTTTTTGCTTTTGTTTGGCTTCGTCCGCTGGGCCGGCGGCAGGGCGGCGGCGTTTATTAAAGAACAGGCCGCTGAACAGGATTTTCTGGAAGGGACGGTCAGTATCGGCGATGTGGGAGCGGCGTTCAGCGGCGATGTCTGGCTGAGCGACGTTGTTTGGAAAGATCCGAGCGGTAATTTGGTGGCCAGGATACCGCGCCTTAATATTTCGGTGCGCCTTCGGGATGTATTGCGCACGAGTTTCGGCGTGGGTTCCATCCAAGCAATAATTTTGGAGCGCCCGGAATTGCACCTGTCCTATGATCCCCAAAGCGGGCTCAATGTTCTCTATCTGATAAAAATAAAAGAAAACGGGGACAAAAGCGGCGCCGCCGGGCAGTCAGCCGAAAAGGCAGGCGAAGGCGCCGGCTTTCGCGGTACGGTGGAGATAGCCAGCGGACTTTTGGAAATAGTTTCCGGCGACAGCCGGCTGCGTTACGAAAATCTTGAAAGCAAACTTTCCTACGCATCTTTTCCCAAAGCGACCGGCGTTATGCAGGCCAAACAAAACAAAGCGGATTTGGCCGGCAAGTTTGAGATAGACCACTATCCGGCCGGGAACAAGATCGATTTGCAAATAGAAGGGCGCTCGCTGGCGCTGCGTGATTTTTTTGATATGATTTCGGTCAAAAGCAATTTTAAAATCCTGGAAGGCAACATAGACACATTGCGGGCGATGATAACGGCGCAAGGCGAAAAACCGCTTAAGATGCAGGTGCAGGGCGATTTTTCCAACGTCAGGGGCGAGGCGGCCTCAATCGCGCTGGATTCTTTTAAAGGCGTTTTCAGCGGCAATCAGGAAGAGGTTTTTTTTACTGACGTAAACGGCCGGCTTAACGGACAGCCTATTGGCATAAACGGCAAGGTCGCTGTTAAATCCGAACCTTACAGACTTGACGTAAAAATAGCATCGGAGGCCTTCAAAATAGACGCCCTCAGCCCCGGCATGGGAATAAGCGCGCCTTTGGCGTTCAACGCCGATATAACCGGCACCCTTGACGACTTGCGGGCCAAAGGCAGTTTCTCCATCGCGTCCCTTAAAACCGAACAATTGGAACTTGTCAACGGACGGGGAGATTTTCGTTATAATAAGGGCGTGATAAATATTTCCGACGCGAGCGCCGGCGCTTACGGCGGCACAGTAAGCGCGGACGGAGCGGTGAAACTTGACGAAAAGAGTTTTCTTTTCAATTTGAGGGGCTATGGCTTAAACAGCGCGGCGATGGCGGAAACGAATATTCATGGGCCGCTTTCTTTCAACGTCCGCGCGACAGGCGTGGGCGAGCCGGCCGCCGCTTTGTCCGTTGGCTCTTTCGCCATTGGCAAAGGCGACTTTGCGGGCATACCTTTTAATTCGCTCACGGGCGACTTCAATAAAAAAGGCAACGATATGACTTTCAGCAATATAACGATTAGCACGCCGGCAGGCGTAGCGCATACAAAAGCTTCGGTCAGCACAAGCGGAAAAATAAAATTTGACAACATCGACATCAGCATGTTCCAAAAACAAACTTTGCAAGAAAAAATAAAAAGTAAGACAGATAAAATAGCTGATGCGATAAAGAAAATCTTTTGATACTTTATCGGTTGAAAAAGGATAAGATTCGCAAGCCAATTGCCGCCCTGCGCGGCGCAAACCGTAGGTTGGCATAAGAGAGGGCGATTATTTGCGACAAAGCGCCGCGGCAAAAGACGCAAAGATGCCATGCCTTTCGCCAAAGGCCGGTATGGGCCTATTTGTCCCTGAGCGGTTGCGCAGGCGCTGGTTCGGGAATATCAAGATGATGGGGGAGAGGTACTGATGAAGGATTCGGGCGAAGAGTTGATAGAAGATGCGGTCATTGTCATGGTCGATGAAAATGGCAACGAAGAATATTACATAGAGGAAGAGATTATAGACATTGGCGGCAAAAGGTTCGCGGTATTGATACCGGTGGATGCCGACGAGGAATATAGCGGCGAATTCGGCGAAGACGCGGTTATCGCCAAAATAATTGCCGGCGAAGGCGGCGAGGACAATTATTGCGATCCCACCGATGAAGAATTTGCCGAAGTGCTGGCGATCTATCAAGAACGCGAAAAAGAAGAAGAAAGCGACTGATAGAGTATTGAAAGAGACGTAGCATGCTGAAAAGGACAGTTTTTTTAATAGCGTTTGCCGTTATTGTGGCGGGTGGCGGTCTGTATTTTTTTCTTGGCAGGCAAAAACCCATTAATGAGGGGCGGATTGTCGTGCTGAAAGTGGAAGGCGGCATGTCGGCTTCGCAAATAGCGCAATTGCTGGAAGAGAAAGGAATCATTAGGAGCGCCCGTGTTTTTCTGGCGCAGACGAAGTCGCGCGGCATGGAGAACGCACTGCAGGCCGGAGAATATGAATTGGTCGCAGGAATGGCGGAGCGGGACATCTTGGAAAAAATAGCGTCAGGCGACGTCCGGACTGTGAAATTCACGATACCGGAAGGATTCAACGTCAAAGAAATCGCCGACTTGTTGGCGAAAAACGGGCTTGCCGGCGCCGATGAATTTTTGGCGGCAGCCAAAGATTATGCCCCTTATGAATATATGAAAACCGGCAACCGGTTGATTGAATACAAAAGCGAAGGATTTTTGTTCCCTTCCACATACCGCGTTGCCGCGAACGTCGGCGGAAAGGCCATACTTGACATGCTGGTCAGGGAGTTCGACCAACAGCTGACCGATGGCATGCGGGAAAAATTGCGGGAAAAAGATATGAGCGTACGCGATTTCGTTACGCTTGCTTCGCTTGTGGAAAAGGAGGCGGCAGTCGCCGAAGACCGCAAATTCATCGCCAAAGCTTTTCTTAAAAGGCTTGACATTGACATGCCTCTGCAATCGTGCGCTACCATACAATACATTCTGGGCTATCCCAAGCCTGAACTGTCCATTGCCGACACCAAACTGCCGTCAGAATACAACACTTACCTGCATTACGGACTTCCGCCCGGCCCTATTGCCAATCCCGGTCTTTTGTCCATGCAGTCGGTTCTAAATCCCGCTCAAGAGGACTATCTATACTTTGTGGCGCAGAAAGACGGCAAACATATTTTCAGTTACACTTATGATGAACATTTGCGGGCGATTGAAAAAGCAAGCCAATAGATTGAAAGGTGAATGATTTGAAAAAACCGGAACTATTGGCGCCGGCCGGAAACATGGAGAAATTGGAAATAGCCTTTTTATACGGCGCGGACGCCGTATATCTCGCCGGCGAAAAATTCGGCATGCGCGCGCGGGGCGTCAATTTCAACGAAGAGGAATTGGCGCGGGCAGTCGAGCTTGCCCACGTTTTGAAACGCAAAATATATATAACGGTAAATACCATGCCGCGCAACGCGGAACTTGAATATTTGACGGAATATCTCGTTTTCTTGCGCACCGTAAAACCCGACGCTCTGATTGTGTCTGACTTGGGCGTATGGAGGCTTGCCCGTGAACACGCGCCGGATATACCTTTGCATGTCAGCACGCAGGCCAGCGCCGTCAACTGGGCCTGCGCGCAGGAATGGGGGGACAGGGGGGCGGCCAGGGTAGTGCTGGCGCGCGAGCTGTCTTTGGCGGAAATAACGCAAATCCGCCGCAAAGCCGCCGTGGAAATAGAGATATTTGTTCACGGCGCTATGTGCATAGCTTATTCAGGGCGGTGCCTTTTAAGCAGTTACCTAACCGGGCGGGACGCCAACCGCGGCTTGTGCGCGCAGGCTTGCCGCTGGCGTTACGGCGTGTGCGAGGAAAAGCGCCCGGGCGAGTTCTTTCCGCTTTTTGAGGATCAAAGCGGAACCTATGTATTTAATTCCCGCGACCTTTGCCTGCTTGCTTTTCTGCCGCAGTTGATCGAAGCCGGGGTCGACAGCTTCAAAATTGAAGGCCGCATGAAAAGCATACACTATGTGGCAACGGCAGTCAGCGTTTACCGGCAGGCGATCGATTGTTATTTTGAAGCGCCGGGCAGCTTCAAAATAAAAGAAAGTTGGCGGGCGGAGTTGGCAAAAATATCCCATCGCCCCTATACCGAGGGTTTTATCGCGGGCAATCCTTATGAGCGCGCTCAAAAGTACGAAACATCGTCCTGCCGCAAATCGCATGATTTTGTAGGGCTTGTGCGCGGGTTTTCTGACGGGTTTTTATTGATTGAGCAAAGAAATAATCTGCGGCGCGGCGAACGCGTGGAATTATTGCGGCCTGACGGCAGGCTGGCCGCGATGGAAATATCGGAAATGTTTGACCAAACAGGGGCGGCTATTGACGCTGCGGCGCATCCCGGCCAACTTTTTCGCGTTCCCTGCGCTTTGCCGTTCCCCGTAAATTCCCTGCTCAGGCGTGAAATACATGACAGGTGAAAGTTGCGTAATCTGCGCCGCCGCCCCGCGCGACATAACCTGGCTTAACCGCGTAATTGAAGCCTGCGGGCATATCGGCGTTGTCAGTACCCTCGACAAAGGGCGCGGGATCGTAATCATCCGCAGCACGCCGGATATGTTGCCCCAGTTGTGCCTTATACTGAAAAATCTGGATTTTCCGCTCATTTTCCTTGATCGACAGTAGCAATGTGGCGATAAATGTGATAATATTAACAAACGAGCCGTTTTTACGTGAGGAATAATAATGAACAAAAAGGTATTGGTTTTACACGGGCCAAATCTCAACCTGCTGGGCATCAGGGAACCGGAATATTACGGCAGTGTTTCCTTGCATGAAATAAACCGGCTTTTGCGCGAAAAAGCCGCAGAATACGGGCTGGAAATAGAATGTTTCCAATCCAACGGCGAATGTGCGCTTGTAGAAAAAATCCAATCCGCCTATAAAACAGTTGACTGCATAATCATAAACGCGGCCGCTTTCACCCACTATAGCGTAGCGATAAGGGACGCGTTGAAGGCGGTAAACGTACCGGCGATTGAAGTGCATTTGTCCAATATCGATGCCAGGGAAGAATTCCGGCGCCATTCGGTCATTGCCGACATAGTCGCGGGTCGGATAACGGGCTTTGGCAAAAATAGTTATTTGCTGGCCTTGGCAGCCGCAAAAGAGATGATGGGGAACAATGAACAAACATTTGGCAAAAGCGGTTAATTTGCTTGACGAAAGGCAGCTTGATTGCCTTGTTGTAACTAATTTGCGCAATGTGCGCTATTTAAGCGGCTTTTCCGGTTCAGCCGGAATCCTTTTGATCTCTCGCGGCAAAAATCTGCTTTATACTGATTTTCGCTATAAGGAACAGGCCGGGCACCAAACGGAAGGGTTCGCGGTGAAGCTTTATGACGGCGATATCTTTGAGGCTCTCGGCGTGGAAATGTCCGAATACCGGACGGTAGGTTTTGAAGAGAAACATATAACAGTAGAAAACTTTGAACGCATGAAAAAAAGTGTCGCCGGCAAAAGTTGGTTTGCGCTCAATCTTGATGATTTGAGGATGATCAAAGACAGCGACGAGATCGGCATGATTGAAACGGCCGCAAATATTGCCGACAAGGCTTTTGCCCAGCTGCTGCCGCAGCTATGCGTCGGCATGGCGGAAATTGAGGCGGCGGCCCGTTTGGAATTTTACATGCGGCAATTGGGCGCGGACGGGACTTCTTTCAGCACGATCGTCGCTTCCGGCGCGCGATCGTCTTTGCCGCACGGGCAGCCTACGGAAAAAAGACTGGCGGCAGGCGATTTTATAACTTTTGATTTCGGCGCAATATACAAAGGCTATTGTTCCGACATTACCAGGACAGTTATTTTGGGCAAAGCGGACAATCGGCAACGCCTGATATACAATATAGTCCTTTCTGCCCAATTGGCGGCTCTTTCCGCTTTAAAGCCCGGCATCGCCTGCAGCGCGGTAGACGGTGAGGCGAGAACTGCAATAAAAGAAGCCGGCTACGGGGAATATTTCGGGCACAGCACCGGGCACAGCATAGGGCTTGCCATACATGAAGACCCGCGCCTTTCTAAGGTTTGCCATGCCATATTGCGCGCCGGCATGGTGGTCACGGTAGAGCCGGGCATATACATACCATCTTGGGGCGGCGTACGGATCGAAGACATTGCCGTCATAACCGACAGCGGCGCGCGCGTCTTGACCGCTACGGGGAAAGAACTGCTGGAACTTGAAGCGTGAAAAGTATGGGATGCCTCTGGCTTTTGCCGCGTTTTAAGTACCTGGGCGCTTTTGATGTTTCTGGATGCGGTTTTGCCTTTGTTGGGCCGAAAGAAGCACCGGCCAAAGGTGAAGGGCAATTGGGGGCATTAGTCGTTGATTGTGCGTAAAAATAAGTGAAAGGGGTTTTTTAATGCTTTCGACTAACGAATTCAGAACGGGCTCGACGGTTACGATTGATGGCGATGCCTGGCAGGTTGTGGAGTTTCAGCATGTCAAGCCGGGCAAGGGCGCGGCCTTTGTGCGGGCCAAGCTGCGCAACCTGTGTACGGGGGCGGTTGTGGAAAAAACATTTAACGCCGGGGAAAAATTTCCCAAAGCGCATATCGATCGCCGCGAGATGGAATACCTGTACGCGAATGACGGCAATTTTGTGTTTATGGATACGGAGAATTTTGAACAAAGCGAATTGGGCAAAGGCGCATTGGGGAACGCGACTAATTTTCTTAAAGAAAACATGAAAGTAAATGTAATGTTTTATCAAGGCAAAGTTTTGGGCGTTGATCTGCCAAATGTAGTGGAACTGACCGTTGCGGAAACGGATCCCGGCATACGCGGCGACACCGCTACCGGCGGCGTCAAGCCCGCTACGCTGGATACCGGCTATGTGGTAAAGGTGCCGCTTTTCATTGAAGCGGGCGATGTTTTGCGCATAGACACGCGTACGGGCGAATATGTGGAACGGGCGTGAACGGCGCGCTGCGTTCCTGATGCTGGAAACAGGCCGCAAGGCCGTAGTGAGCGATGCATTTTAGCCATATTGCCGTCCTCTTGGCGGCGGGAACAAGCTGGTTTTATTATTAAACCCCGGCGCCTTTTGTGCGGCGCGCTGCATTATTGCCGATCGGAAGGCGGTTTTTGCCGGATGATTTTTACGAACTACAGGGCGTCGAAATAAAGATACCGTTGTTTAAGCACAATAATCCGGCGAAGGGTGTCGGATTTTGTTTTTTCGCCGCAAAATTAATTTTTCCCGCAACTCAAATATCCATAATTTTCTGCGGATAATTGCCAACTTGGTTGCTTTGAGTGAAAACAAAGTTTGTTCGCAGCATCTTATTGCTCCGATAATTAAGTGTTGCGGCAGAGCGAGGAGATAGCTTTTTCAGCCTGTTTGCCGCAAAGCGTGGGGGCGCGGACCCGGCAGGGCCTACGGCAAAGCGAGAGGCGAAAATAGCTGCCAGATGCGCAATGTTTAGCTGCCGGAGCAATAACGCCAGAGTATACCAGCGTCTGTGTGTCTTTCAAATTTAATCATGTTTATGAAAGCAGAAAGAAGGTGTATTATGGCGCTTACGGAACCCATTCGCAACAGCAATGATGTAAAAAAGCTTGTCGGCTACTATTTGGAAAAAGAAGAACCGAGAAATTACGCCCTGATTGTCTTGGGCATATACACCGCCCTCAGAATAAGCGACATATTGAATCTGCGTTGGCGGGACGTGTACGATTTCAACACGGAAAAGTTCTACGAATGTATCACCCTGGTGGAAAAAAAGACCGGAAAGGACAAATGCCTGGCGCTTAATTCCGATGCTTTGCAAGTGTTGAAATACTACCAAAAAAAGGCGAACAACAGTTGGGACAAGGAAGGGTTTTTATTTGTCAGCAAAACCGACGGGCGGGCTATCAGCCGTATCCAAGCATACCGGATCGTAAAAAAGGCCGCCGCGGCGATCGGGCTACCAAACAATATATCCTGCCACTCCCTGCGCAAGACCTTCGGCTACCACGCTTGGAAAAAGCATGTGCCGGTAGCCGTAATCATGGACATTTACAATCATACCTCCCTGTCGGTTACCCGCCGCTATCTCGGGGTCTGCCAGGACGATCGGAATGATGTGTACAAAAGCATGTCCTTTTTTGACTAAAAACAAATTGCCCGGTTAAATTCGACTGCAGGCACATTTCAGCCGCTTATAAAATAAAATGGTCAAACTTTGGCGGGTTTGCGGCCGGCTGTGGCTTCCTGCCCGCTATGGACGGGCAGGAAAGCCTGCGGGGTAGGCCTGTCGCGTTGTCTGACGAATTACGGGCGAAGGGGTGAATTTATGTACAAAGACTATGGCGCGTTGCTGGAGAAAAAATGCTGGGCAGTAGCCGGGGTATCGGAAAACAAAGAAAATTTCGCCGGCAAAATATACTTTGCCTTAAAAGACTCCGGCCATACGGTATACGCAATAAACCCACGGCTGGAAAAGTTTTTTGGCCAACCTTGCTATCCTTCCATATCTGCCTTGCCTGTACTGCCGGAAGTCATAGGCGTGGTTGTAAGGCCGCAGATCGGGATCGGCCTCATGGAGGAAGCCGCGCGTTTAGGCGTGCGGTATATATGGCTGCAGCCCGGCGCTAACTCGCCGGAAGCGATCAGCCGGGGCGAAGGGCTTGGCCTGACGGTTGTCGCGGATGCCTGTGTCCTGGCTGAACTGGCAAAAAAGCGTTGGGGTTAAGGCCCTGCCATGTATATCGACGAAAGCGCGTTGTCGCGGGTCAAGCAAGCAATCGCCGCCTTTGGCGATTTAGAAATAATCGAATTTGACGCCGATACCAGTACGGCGGAATTGGCCGCGCGGGCACTGGGGGTGGAGGCGGGGCAAATAGCGAAATCGCTTTGCTTTGTCGGCGACGGGGAACCCTTTTTAGTAATAGCGGCGGGGGATCGCAAGATAGATACCCGAAAACTTTCCCGGCAATTAGGGAAAAAAAAGGTAAAATTTGCCGATGCTTTTACGGTCGCGGACGCCACGGGCTTTAGTCCTGGCGGGGTATGCCCCTTTGCCTTAAAGACGCCGTTAGCGGTTTATCTTGACGAGAGCCTTTTTCAGCACGCCGTAGTCTATGCCGCCGCCGGCACGGCTAATACCGCCCTTCCGGTAGCGCCCGGGCGCTTGCGGGATATTACTGGCGCCGGGACAGTTGACGCGGCTTATCGGTAATTATATGGCGCCGGCAATAGCACCATAATTATGATATTGCTTTGCCAATTAAACATTGCGCATTTATGGGAAGCAATTGATCGACCATGCAAAAAATGCGCAATGTTTAATCGGTATTGCAATATACATGAGCAGCAAAAAAAGATCGTGAGGAAAAGACGCAAGCGGCACGGCAGCCAAACTTGCTCGGGCGCAAAGGCGCTTGGGGCGGCAGCGCGGGGACAATCGGCGGTTAAAATATGGTGCGTTGCAATATGGTCTTTCATATACTGCCGACACTATATAGGACTAAAGGTTCATTTTTCTGCGCGAACACATGTTCGCATATATATTTTATATACAATATATTCTGACAGGTTTTTTCAGCAGTACAACATATTGTGCCGAATTGATATTAGGACGGGAACAATCAATATAAATTCCTCTTTTTGCTAAAGAGGAATTTATATTTTTGTGTGGATTTTTTTATTAAAGTGGTATAAAGTGGAATAAAGTGGAAAGATAAAGCAACAACAGGATGGCTTGAAAAAAATCTTGCGCTGCCAAGCGCAAACAAAAGCACCGATTCCAAAATTTTGGCGTTTTTACGCAAATGTTGCGCAAAGGAGGCGGGAAAAATGTTTATGGGCGAATATCAGCACAGCATAGACGCTAAGGGCCGTATAAGCTTTCCCGCCAAATTTCGCGAACAACTCGGGCAGGCTTTTGTGGCGACCAAAGGACAAGACGGCTGCTTGTTCATCTTTTCCACCGGCGAGTGGCGGGCGCTGGAGGCGAAATTGGAACAATTGCCGACCAGCAGCAAGCATGCCCGCGCGGTAAGCAGATTTTTCTTTTCCGGCGCGACCGAATTGGAGTGCGATAAATTAGGCAGAGTGCTTTTGCCGGCTAAATTGCGCGAACATGCGGGCCTTTGCAAAGAAGCGACGGTGATCGGCGCCGGTCGGCGCGTTGAGATTTGGGACAGCGGGCGCTGGGACGAATACAACGAAAAGTCGCGCGAAACCGTTGACGGCATAGAAGAAGAGCTGACCGGCCTTGGAATATGACGTGCCGGAAAAATATTATTTTCATGAAAGCGTATTGCTTAAAGAAACAATCAGCCAGATCCTGAACGATCCGGACGGCGTATATGTTGATTGCACGGTCGGCGGCGGCGGCCATGCGGCCGCTTTGGCGGAAAAGTTAAATAAAAATGCCTTTTTGATTGGCATAGATCAGGACGAGGACGCCTTGGCGGCGGCAAAACGGCGCTTGTCCGGCGCAAACTGCCGGACGGTTCTAATAAAGGCAAATTTTCGCGCTTTGATTGACGTGTTGGACAAATTGTCGGTCAAAAAAATAAACGGGGCCATGTTTGATTTGGGAGTATCATCTTGGCAGCTGGACAATCCTGAACGCGGATTTTCCTATATGCGCGATGGCCCGTTAGACATGAGGATGGATAAAAACGCGGAATTGACCGCGCAAACAATAATCAACTGCTGGCCGGAACAAAAACTGTCTTACATTATAAAAGCGTATGGCGAAGAACGCTGGGCTGCCCGCATAGCGGAATTTATCGCGAAAGAACGCGCGGCTAAACAATTTGCGACTACTTTGGAACTGGCGGAAACAATCAAAAGGGCAATACCCAAAAGCGCGCGCCGGGACGGGCCGCATCCGGCTAAACGCACCTTCCAGGCTATCCGCATCGCGCTCAACGCTGAACTGAATGTTTTGGCGGCAGCGCTTGAAGCCGCGATTGACAGATTGGACGCACGTGGCCGCTTGGCGGTTATAACCTTCCATTCACTTGAAGACCGTATAGCGAAACGGACGATTGCCCAGTTTGCCCGCGACTGTGTATGCCCGCCGGGGTTGCCTGTGTGCGCGTGCGGACACCGCGCGTCATTAAAAGACGTCGTATCCGTTAAGCCCGGGCGGGAGGAGACAAGCGAAAATCCGCGCGCGCGCAGCGCCCGGCTGCGCGGGGCGACAAAAATATAAACATGAAAATGGGAAGTGTTTGTATGCTGGCAAGAAAAAAGACAAATTACGACGAGTATGATTATTTTGCGGCGGCAAACGAGCGATATACGCACGGCGCAGCGGATGAAGATTTTATTCAGGAACCATCCGTACGCGTACGGTGCAATACTGTTTTGCGCAGGCAGGTAGCGTTGATGGTAATGACGACGTTGCTGTTTGCGTTTTACATGGTTATGCGCAGCGACGTTTTTATTCAAGATGGCTATGAACTTACAAAATTGAAAAAGCAGGAAGTGGAGCTAACCAAAAAAATTGACTATTTGCAAGTTACCCTCGCCAAAGCCAAAGCGCCGGACAGAATAACCGTTTTGGCGGAAAAGCTCGGCATGGCGGCGGCCAATCGCAATATGTACGTTAAGGCCGGCGATGGCCGCCCTGACCGAGAGGCGAAAAAAACGGAAAAAAATAAATTGCCGGCGGCCAAATTATGATAGAATGTCTTGACGCCTTAATTTATTGTTGAACCAACCAGATCTCTCGCGCCGCCTATGGATGCGGCGGGCGGCAAAGCGTTGCCCGATCTGGGGGACACTCGGAAAAAACCGGGCGACGAGGGGGGAGAACGGCTTGACGGGATTGACTTTGAGTCAAATTTTGTCCAAACTCGAAATTTATGAGCTGCATGGCCCTTCCGATCTTTTTATCCGGGGAATTGCCGACGATTCGCGCAAAAGCGTTCCGGGCGGACTGTTTATTTGCCTTGCCGGCGAAAGAACCAGCGGTTATGACTATATTGACCAAGTATGCGACAAAGGGGCAACGGCGCTTCTTGTCGATCGCCCGGGCGTTTCCGCGCCCGGGGGCGTAACGGTAATAACTGTGCCGGACGCCCGGGAAGCGATGAAAAAAATTGCGCCCTATTTTTACGGTTATCCCGCTTTAGACATGAAACTATACGGCGTTACCGGCACCAACGGCAAGACTACCGTAACTTATATGCTAAAACGCATTGCCGACGCCTGGGGGAAAAAAAGCGGCGTGATCGGGACAATAGACACGGTTATCGGCGAACGCCGCATACCGTCCCGCAACACTACGCCGGACGTTATGGAACTGCAATCTTTACTTTCCGCCATGCGGGAAGAAAAAGTGGAATATGCCTTTATGGAAGTTTCTTCACACGCGCTGGCGCTTGGCCGCATAGCGGGCTGTGAATTTGACTTGGCGCTATTGACCAATGTTACGCAGGACCATCTTGACTTTCACAAAAATTTCGCCGCTTACATAGAAGCCAAGACACTCCTTTTCTCCGGGCTTGCGCATAACGGGCGCAAAGCCGGGCAGGCCGTGATCAACCGTGAGGACAAAAACGCCGACATTTTCCTGGGCGCGATTAAAGTGCCCGTTCTTTGTTATGGTTTTTCCCCGGAAAATGACGTTTACCCCAAGCGGCAGGAACTCTCGGCAAAAGGCATGAAACTTTTGCTGGCGACGCCCGCCGGAGAACTGCCGCTGTCTCTTGCGACCACCGGCCATTTTAATGTTTCTAACGTAATGGCGGCGGTTACGGCGGCTTTAGCCGGCGGCGCGCCGCCGGAAAAGGTAGTCGCCGGGCTTGACGGATTTAAAGGGGTCGCTGGGCGGTTTGAACTGGTGGAAGCCGGGCAGCCCTTCACGGTCATTGTCGATTACGCCCACACGCCGGACGGATTGGAAAACATATTGAAAAGCGCGCGCCGGATAACCGATGGACAATTGATAACGGTATTTGGCTGCGGCGGCAACCGCGACAAGGCCAAACGGCCGCTTATGGGGAAAATAGCTTCGGAAATTTCGGATTTTGTTTACATAACGTCTGACAACCCGCGCAAAGAAGAACCGGAAGCAATAATTGGCGACATCATGGCCGGCGTTGAGAAAACCGGCCGCTGCCGGCTGATAACCGAGCGCGCGGCCGCGATAGAAACCGCGCTGGAAAGCGCGAAAGACGGCGATGTTGTGGTTGTCGCGGGCAAAGGGCATGAGACATATCAAATATTGGGCGATCGCGTCATAGATTTTGACGATCGTATTGTCGCCGGGGACTTTCTGCGGAGGATGCGCCAATGCTCAAAATAAGCGAACTTTGCCAAGCTACGGGCGGCGCGACTGCGTGGCCGTATGAAGACGCGCAATTGCCGGAGGTGGTAACGGACAGCCGTTTGGTAAGCCCCGGCGTTGCCTTTGTGGCCATTGTGGGGCAAAAATTCGATGGACATGATTTTTGCGCCGTTGCGGCAAAGAACGGAGCCAAGGCGATAGTGGCGGCGAAACCGCCCTTCCCGCCGCCAGAAAACGCGGCGCTGATAATGGTGAAAGACACATTGGCGGCCTATCAGGAAATAGCGGCTTTTTACCGTAACAAGTTTGCATTGCCGATAATCGCAGTAACAGGCTCCGTAGGCAAGACTACCACTAAAGACCTTATTGCCGCTGCCTTGGGCGATAGTTGTAAAGTGCTCAAAAGCCAGGCGAATTTCAATAACGAGATAGGTTTGCCGGCTACGCTTTTAAAGCTGACCGCCGAACATAAAGCCGCCGTTGTGGAACTGGGCATGCGCGGCGCCGGGCAGATAAGGCAATTGGCAAAGATCGCCAAACCGGCAATCGGCGTGGTAACCAATGTCGGCAATGCCCACATAGAACTTTTGGGGTCGGTTGAAAATATCGCCGCCGCCAAGCAGGAATTGATCGAAGAGCTTGATGCCGGCGCAGTAGCGGTGCTAAACGCCGACGACCATTATGTTTCGCTTATGGGCGCGGCGGCGAAAGGACGGACGGTGACGGTTGGCTTTGGCGACAAGGCCGAAATAAGGGCGGTAAACATCCTTCAGCATGAACGCGGTCTTTCCTTTACTTGCCAGGATGGGCTAAGCGGCGTTGAGTACCAAGTGAATACGGCCTTGTTGGGGCGGCATAATGTTTACAACATGCTGTGCGCCATCGCGGCGGCTACCCTGCTGGGCGTTAAACGTGAGGACATGCTGGCCGGGCTGTCCGAACCCGTGATTACAAAAATGCGGCAAAACATACAAAAAGCCGGTGGGATTACCATCATTGACGATACCTACAATGCCAGTCCCGCTTCAATGAAAGCGTCTTTGGAGCTTTTGCGCACTTTGCCGGGCAAACGCCGGGTAGCGGTACTGGGCGACATGCTGGAACTCGGCGCTCTTTCCGGCGCGGAACACGAAAACATCGGCCGCCTTGCCGCACGAAACGGCATCGACTTTCTGATAACCATCGGCGAAAAATCGCATCGCGTAGCGCGAGAAGCCGGACGGCTCGGCGTACCCAACTGGCATTTCCAATCCAGTTTCCTGGCCGCAGACATAATAAAAAGGCTCATAAAACCCGGCGATACCGTCCTCTTCAAAGCATCGCGCGGCATAAAGTTGGATGAACTCTTGGCGGTGATGAAAAAATATTGGTCGCGGCCGGAAAACGAGACATGATGAATAGCTTTTTGGCGGCGGAATTTTCAGCCTTCGTTGTATCTGCCGCGAGCGCCGTTTTGGTCATACCCTTTTTGCGCCGGTTAAAATTCGGCCAGAGCATAAGGGAATACGGCCCGCGGGAACATTTGAAAAAGGCGGGCACGCCGACTATGGGCGGGCTGATAATATTGCCTGGGGTGATTTTGCCCGCGCTGCTCCTGGGCAAGCCGGACGCGGATGTTTTTCTGGCGATGCTTTTGTTTGTCGGTTCCGCCGCGATCGGTTTTGCCGACGATTATATAAAAGTGGCGTTAAAACGCAATCTCGGCCTGACCGCCAAACAAAAACTGCTGGCGCAGGCGCTGCTGGCGGTGGTTTTTCTTCTTTGCGCCGACAGCGGCGGGATGCCGGGCAAGATATACGTTCCCTTCTGGGGAGCGCTGGCGCTGCCCAGTGTTTTCTATGCTATGCTGGTTATCCTGCTCTTTGTCGGCACTCTCAACGCAGTAAATCTGACCGATGGGTTAGACGGGCTCGCGGCCGGCGCGACCGTCCCGGTGGCGGCGGCATACGCGGCTATCTGCTTCCTCGCGCGCCAGGAATCTCTCGGCGTTTTCGCTATGGCTTTGGGCGGCGCGTGCGCCGGCTTTTTGCTCTTTAACTTTAATCCGGCCAAAATATTTATGGGCGATACCGGCTCTATGGCTTTAGGCGGCGCGGTGGCGGCTCTGGCGCTGCTGACCGGGACGGAGTTTCTGCTGATCGTAGTCGGCGGGCTTTATGTCGTCGAAGCCCTTTCGGTCATCATCCAAGTAGCCGTTTTTAAATCATCGGGCAAGCGCGTTTTTCGCATGAGCCCTTTGCACCACCATTTTGAGCTTGTCGGCTGGCCGGAGCGCAAAGTAGTTGTGAACTTTTGGTTGTTGAGCGCGGCTTGCGCCTTTTCCGGATTGCTCATATACATTTATGGATAACAAGTAAGGGGGCGGCGTAATTGTTCTCGGGGAAAAAAGCCTTTGTTTTCGGCGCCGGCATAAGCGGGGTCGGCGCGGCCAAAACCCTCGCTTTTGAGGAAGCGGGCGTTACCCTTTATGACGAAAAAGGTATTGACCTTGCCGATGAAGATAAAAACTTTTTACTGCAAAACGGCGCTGTTTTGACAAACCAAGCGCCGGCGGCGGATTTTTATAATTCATTTGACGTTATGGTACTTTCGCCGGGGATTTCCATCAACCACCCGCTGGCGCAAAAAGCGCAAAGCAACGGAGTGGAAGTTATCGGGGAAGTAGAACTGGCTTACCGGGTAACTAAAGGCAAAATCATCGCCATTACTGGCACCAACGGCAAAACCACCACGGCGACGATAGTCGCGCAAATGGTCAAAAGCCTTTCCATGCCGAGCTATCTGGGCGGCAACATCGGGCAGTCGCTCTCTTGGGCGGCCAGGAAACTGAAAGACAAAAAGGGTCTATTGGTGGCGGAAATATCCAGCTTTCAACTGGAAAGCACGAAAACCTTCCGTCCGCATATAGCGGCCATACTCAACATAACGCCGGATCATCTGGACAGGCATGGCGATTTCGCCGGATATGCGGCGGCAAAAGCGCTGCTTTTCGCCAATCAGACTAAAAACGATTACCTTATTTTGAACCATGACGACGAACAACTGCGTCTTTTCGCTCAAAAAACCAAGTCACGGGTGTGTTTTTTCAGCGGGCGGGACGTCCTGCCGGAAGGGTGTTTTGTCCGGGACGGCGATATAGTAATTAACTGGCGCGGCCGGGAAAACAAAATATGCCGGGTGGACGAGATGAAAATATTTGGCCGGCACAATGTGGAAAACGCGCTGGCCGCCTGTGCCGCAGCGCGTTTCGCGAACGTGGGCGTTGCGGCCATGAGGCGGATCCTGCTTAATTTCGAGGGGGTGGAGCATCGGATTGAATATACGGCGACGATTGAGGGCGTGAAATATTACAACGACTCCAAAGCGACCAACCCGGAATCTGCGATCAAAGCGCTGGAAGCTTTCGCGGACGGCCAGGTGATTCTCATAGCCGGCGGCTATGACAAAATGACCGATCTGACCGAATTCATGCGGTTGGCAAAACAAAAAACCTCCCTGCTCATTTTATTGGGCAAAGCCCGGGAACGCTTTTACGAAGCCGCCCTGCGGGCGGGAATTAAAAACATAATTATAGCCGCGTCTTTTGAAGAAGCTGTGCTGAAAGCGCACGGACAGGCCGAAGAAAAACAGGTGGTTTTACTGTCGCCCGCCTGCGCGTCTTACGACATGTTCAAAAACTTCGAGGAACGCGGGCGCTATTTCAAGGAACTGGTAAGAAAATTACAGTAATTGCGGAGGCAACATGCGCGTTATAATTTCAGGAGGCGGGACAGGCGGACATATTTACCCGGCGCTGGCGATTGCCGAACAGCTGAGAGAAAGCGCTTCCCAAATCAGGATATTTTTTGTCGGCAGCAAAGATGGTTTGGAAAATTCCATTTTGGCAAATTATGACTATGAATTTTTGCCGATTGAAGTCAGCGGGTTTAGCCGCAAACTGTCCGGGGAAACCGTGCGTTCGGTCCGCAGGGCTTTGACCGGGCTCAGGCAGGCGTGGAAGATAATAAAGAAAATAAAACCCGCGATTGTCATAGGCACAGGCGGCTATGTATGCGGTCCGGTAGTTCTGGCGGCCTGGCTGTCGGGCGTAAAGACCTGCATTCAGGAACAGAACGCCGTGCCGGGCGTAACCAACAGGATATTATCCAATTTCGCCAATAAGATATTTCTCGGCAACCCGGCTGCCGGCAAATATTTTGCGCGTAAAAAGAGCGTTTCCGTTACCGGCAACCCGATTCGTTCCGACATCATAACCGTAGACCGCCATAGCGCCCAAAAAAAACTCGGGCTGAACCAGGGAATAACTACCATACTCGTATCAGGCGGCAGCCGAGGCGCGATGAGCATCAACAACGCCATGCTGAACGTACACGAAAGACTTTGCCGGTGCCCGGACGTGCAAGTGTTGCACATCACCGGGGAGAGCGGTTACGAAAGCGTTGTCGCTGAACTGTCGCAAAGCGCGCGGGAAGCGAAGAACATCAAAATCGTCCCTTACATGGACGAAATGCCTTTGGCGCTGGCGGCGGCTGATTTGGCGGTATTCAGGGCCGGCGCGCTCGGCATGTCGGAACTGGCTGCCCGCGGAATACCCTCTATTCTGATACCTTATCCATACGCGACCGATAACCATCAAGAATGCAACGCCAGGTCTTTTGAACGGGAGAACGCGGCTATCCTGGTGCGCGACCGGGAACTGACCGGAGACAGCCTTTACAGCCTTATAGACATTCTGCTTAAAGATAAAAACCGCCTTTCCGGCATGGCGGACGCCGTAAAGAAATTAGGCAGGCCGGACGCGGCGAAAAAGATCGCCGCCGACATACTGACAATGATCGCGGCCGGATAGTCATGGCGATCGGCGCTAAAAACGCGAATAAGGGATTTTTATGTTTGAGAAAATAAAAAAATGGCATTTCATTGGCATCGGCGGGGTAGGCATGAGCGCCATCGCCTCTGTGCTTAACAAATCGGGATTTGAAATCTCCGGTTCCGATGCGGTCGAAAGCGCGCTGACCAGAAGGTTGGCGGCGGACGGCGTCAAAATATACATTGGGCATGCCTGTGGGCAGATCGATAGTTGCGATGCGGTAGTTTTATCCAGCGCGATCAAAAGAACAAATCCCGAAGCGATAGAAGCCGTAGAGCGCGGCATCCCAATACTTCACCGGTCGGACGTCCTGGCTGCTTTGTTAAATGGCCGCTATGGCGTAACCGTGGCCGGCGCCCACGGCAAAACCACGACCACCGCCCTGCTTTCCCATGTCGCTATACAAGCCGGATTGGACCCGACCGTCTTGGTCGGCGGCGAAGTGGATTCGCTTGGCGGCAACGCCCGCTATGGCACAGGGCAATATCTAATCGCCGAAGCGGACGAAAGCGACGGTTCCTTTTTGAAATTTTTCCCTCACCTTTCGATTGTTACCAATATTGAAAACGATCATATGGACTATTACCGGAGCATGGATAAAATGAAAGCGGCCTTTACGCAATTTATCGCGCAGACGGCGCCGAAAGGCGCAGCCGTGCTTTGCTTTGACGATGCCCTTTTGCGGCTTGCCGCCGGGGAAACCGGCTGCGAAGTTATTTCCTACGGCATCACGGAAGAAGCCGATTATCAGGCGAAAAACATATCTTGCGGCGTGGGCGGCTCTGCCTATGACCTTTATTTTCAGGGAAAATTTTTGCGTGAGTTAAAGCTGCTCATCCCGGGGCGGCACAACATTCTCAATTCCTTGGCCGTCATCGCCGCGGCGCGGTTCCTGGGCATTGGCATCGAGCGGATAGCGCCGGCGTTGGCCTCGTTTCGCGGCGTAAAAAGAAGGTTTGAAATAAAAGGGGAAATCGGCGGCATAACGGTTGTCGATGATTACGCCCATCATCCGAGCGAGATAAAAAGTACCTTGGCGGCGGCGGCGCAAAAGAAACCTTCCCGTTTGATCGGCGTTTTTCAGCCGCACCGTTATACGCGCACAAAACTTCTCAAAGAAGAATTCGGGCAGGCTTTCGCTTTATGCGACCAACTTGTTTTGACGGACATATACGCCGCCGGCGAAGAACCGATTGCGCAAATAAACGCACATACACTAATTGCCGAGATAAATAAAAACGGCCGAGGCGGCACCGTATATCAACCGAATATGGCCGCCGTGGCTATCTATCTGGAAAACATCGTCCAGCCCGGCGATTTGGTTGTTACTTTGGGGGCGGGGGACATATACAAGGCGGGTGAACTCCTGCTCTCGCGCCTTAAAAAGCAATGGCCTCAATCCGCCGCGCCAGAGGCGGATTGAGGCAGGGAGAGACAATGGCGTGTCAACCTATGAACGAATACAAAAAAAGCGAAAAGAAAACAGAAACAACATATTTAAAAAAATCCTTGTTTTCCTCGCGGGCGCTTTGTTTTTGGTTTGCGGCTATATTTTGCTGCGCCAGCCTTGGTTTTCTTTCGGCGCTGTTTATATTACCGGCGCAGAAAAAATCCGCCGGGAAGAGATTCTGTTCCTGACCGGATTGAAAGAGCCGGCAAACTTATTCATTATTGACTGCAATCTAATCCGTCAGTCGCTGATAAACGACCTGAGAATAAAAAATGCCCTTGTCAGGTATGAATTGCCCTATGTACTGCATATTGACATAGAAGAAAAGAAACCTGTTTTTTACGTGGCCAGCTCCTACGGGTACGTAGCTCTTGACGCGCAGGGCTTGGTCATCGGCGCCGCCGGGAACATCAAAGACGGCGCCGCGCCGGTGCTTTCCGGCGTAAACATTGGCAACGGGTTTGTCGGCGATCAAATAAACAAAGACGAAATCGCGCAAATGCTTGCTTTTCTTAACATGCTCGATCAAAACGTCCTAAACAACATAGCGGAAATAAACATCTCCGGCACAGGCAAAGTAAAAATATTTGACTTGCCCGGCCGCTGGTACATCATGGGCGGGATCGGGGAATTGGGGCAAAAAGCCAAATCATTTTCCGCCATGATAAAAGAGTTTGCAAAAAAAAATCCGGCCGTTGAATTTGCGGACTTGTCATATAACAAACCATATATTAAGATAAAAAGATAAAGTCTGCCGAAGGAAAAAACGGAGGGATAACAAACGATGTACGCCGGCAAGCAATCAAAGCTTGTTGTGGTTCTCATATCATGCATCCTCGGGTTTATGATTGCCACGCAATTAAAATCGGTGGCGAACATAAAAGCCGCCGCCTTGCCCTATCAAAGAGTGGAAGATCTGACAGAGCAGCTTAAACGCATGGAAAAGGAACGCACGGATATTCTGTTGGAACTGGAAAAACTCAGGATGAAGACCAGCGACGAAGTATACGTGAAAGAACTGCGGCGGCTGAACATGTATGCCGGCATATTGCCGATGCGTGGGCCCGGGGTGTCGGTAACCATTGACGACAGCAAAGTGCAGTCCAAACCCGGCGACAATCCCAACCTTTACCTTATCCACGATGACGACCTGTTGAAGGTAGTGAATGAACTCAAGGCGGCCGGCGCGGAAGCGCTGTCCATCAACGGGCAGAGAATAATAGCCACATCGGAAATACGCTGCGCCGGGCCTACCGTATCAGTCAACAATGTCAGATCCGCGCCGCCTTACGTCATAAAGGCGATAGGCGATCCGCAGACGTTGGACGCTTCCTTAAAAATGCGCGGCGGCGTTGTGGAAACTCTCAAATTTTGGGGCATCCAAGTACAGACGGCCATTGAGAAAGACCTTAACGTCCCAGGTTATAACGGCGCTTTTACCTTTGATTACGCAAAACCGGCGGAAGAAGGCAAAGAAAAATGATATTTCCCGTGGCTGGCCTGCTGGCCGGATTGGCGCTAGGGTGGATATTGCCGGTCAACGTGCCGGTAGAATACTCCAAATACATGTCGGTCGCGTTGATGGCCGGCCTGGATTCCGTATTCGGCGGGATGCGCTCGACTTTTGAACGCAAATACGACAACGCGGTTTTTATAACAGGTTTTTTTACCAACAGCTTGCTGGCGGTTGGCATAAGTTACATAGGCGAAAAATTATCCATTGATTTGTACTTTGTGGCCATTCTCGCCTTTGGCCTTAGAATATTCCAAAACCTTGCCATATGCCGCCGACATATTCTGCGAAAATGAAAAAGTGGTTTGGGAGCAAAAACACAGCATATATTTTATGTACATAACACATACAAGAGTTTATCCAATGACGCAAAAGGAGGGTACTTAGATGCCGATAGAAATGGAACCGGGAGGAATAAACCCGTTGGTCAATATAAAGGTAGTGGGGGTAGGCGGCGGCGGCAACAATGCCGTCAACCATATGATCACGGCCGAAGTCGGCGGGGTGCAGTTCATATCGATAAACACGGACGAACAAATTTTGGCGACATCGTCGCATGCCCCGGTGCGCATCCCCATCGGGATGAAATTGACCAAAGGGCGCGGCGCGGGGGGCGACCCCACGATCGGCGCCAAAGCTGCGGAAGAAAGCCGCGAGCAGATTTTAGAAGCATTACAAGGCGCGGAAATGGTTTTCATAACCGCCGGCATGGGCGGCGGCACCGGTACCGGCGCCGCGCCGATCATCGCCGAGTGCGCCAAGGAAATAGGCGCCTTGACCGTGGCCATTGTAACCAAACCATTCCCTTTCGAGCTCAGACACCGCATGAACCAAGCCGAAGCCGGCATCGCCAAAATCAAGGAAAAGGTCGATGCCCTGATCGTCATTCCCAACGAACGGCTGCTGAAAATGGTCGACAGAAGGACGCCGCTGAAAGAATCTTTTCGCATTGCCGATGATATTTTGCGCCAGGGCGTGCAGGGACTGACCGATCTCATAGCGATGCCCGGACTTGTAAATCTGGACTTTGCCGACGCCAAGTCGATCATGGCCAACGCCGGCTCCGCCCTCATGGGCATTGGCACCGCCCACGGCGAAGGGGCGGCCGTAGCCGCCGCCGAAGCCGCGATCAAAAGTCCGCTGTTGGAAACATCCATTGAAGGCGCGAGCGGGGTGTTGCTTAGCATTATCGGCGGCAAGAACCTCGGCCTGCATGATATCAACGATGCCTCGGCAATCATTACCAACACCGCCGATGCATCGGCCAACGTAATATTCGGCGCGGCGATTGACGATGCGCTTGACGACGAAATACGGGTAACGGTCATCGCAACAGGCTTTGAACAAAGGCCGACAGACCATCGCAAGCTTGTTTCCCCGGCGCCGCCTACGCTTGAAAACGCCCCCCGCGATCGCGGCGCGCGGCCTCCTTTTGAACTCCCCGTTTGGGTGAGCAGACCGCGTAACTCTTAACGGCAGATGTTTATTCGCTTGAATTGAATTTAATAAAAACCGAAACAAAACAAAAAGGCCTTGTCGCGCGGTGGATATAATCTCCCGCTAATGGCGCATTGATCAATATCAAAGACGCGCAAGGAGGGTACTTAGATGCCGATAGAAATGGAACCGGGAGAAATAAACCCGTTGGTCAATATAAAGGTAGTGGGGGTAGGCGGCGGCGGCAACAACGCCGTCAACCACATGGTCACGGCCGAAGTCGGCGGCGCGCAGTTTGTATCAATAGACACGGACGAACAAATTTTGTTGGCCTCGGCGCATGCCCCGGTGCGCATCCCTATCGGGGCAAAATTGACCCAAGGGCGCGGCGCGGGGGGAAACCCTGATATTGGCACCAAAGCTGCGGAGGAAAGCCGAGGGCAGATCTTAGAAGCATTACAAGGCGCGGAAATGGTATTCATAATCGCCGGCATGGGCGGCGGCACCGGTACCGGCGCCGCGCCGGTCGTCGCCGAGTGCGCCAAGGAAATAGGCGCCCTGACCATGGCCATTGTAACCAAGCCATTTTCCTTTGAGCGCAGACAGCGCATGAACCAAGCCGAAGCCGGCATCGCCAAAATCAAGGAAAAAGTCGATGCCCTGATCGTCATTTCCCATGACCGGCTGCTGCAAATGGCCGACAGAAGGACGACGCCGAAAGAATCTTTTCGCATTGCCGACGATATTTTGCGCCAGGGCGTGCAGGCACTGACCGATACCATAGCGATGCTTGGATTGATAAATTTGGACTTTGCCGATGCCAAGTCGATCATGGAAAAATCCGGCACCGCCTTCATGGGCATCGGCACCGCCTGCGGCGAAGGGGCGGCTGTGGCCGCCGCCGAAGCCGCGATCAAAAGCCAGTTGCTGGAAATGTCCATTGAAGGCGCGAGCGGAGTTCTGCTTAACATTACCGGCGGCAAGAACCTCAGCCTTAATGACGTCAGCGAAGCATCGGAGGTCATTGCCAGCGCCGCCGATAAGTCGGCCAACGTAGTATTCGGCGCGGTGATTGACGATACGCTTGACGATGAAATACGGGTAACGGTCATCGCGACAGGCTTTGAACAAAGGACGACCCAACAGTAGAGCCATTGACAATAGAATGGTTTTTCTGATTGTGCCTTGCATAATGATAGAACATATTTATTCTGCTATTTGTTTTTTATCTTGTGATGTTATTCATAAAAGTTACGCTTGCATTATGGCGCGTAATATTTTATAATTAGCACACGAATTGACCATTTGCCAATAACTTAAAACGGCAATGACAAGGACATGATTTTGCGTCAGCTCTCCGCAGAGAGCCGCTGTTCGTTGCAAGGCGGCGTGAGCGCGCGACTGTTACCGCCTTGGAGCCTTGGGAGCGAAGATTGTCAGTAGTTCCTAACGGCCGTCACCGTTATTGACGCTTGAGCGGGCTTTTATTTTAAAGCCAACAAGGGTGGAACCGCGTGGATATGCCCCGTCCCTTTTTCGGAGACGGGGTTTTGTATGTTTATTGCTTGATTTAACCTGTCCAAAGCATTTAATGCCGGTTCCCGGATAGGGCGTGTTTGAAAAATCCATTGCGGCCTCTTTGCGGCGGAATTTCCGCTCTGCTGCGTCAGCGTAGCCTCTGAAGCTTCCTTTGGTACGCGGCGGCGTTTTCTTGTATAACGAAAAATTATCTTGGGAATATGCCAAACGCAAGTCTTTAAACACGTCCTGAAATTGTGGCATATTTGTGGCTGATTTAACATACTGTTTTGCGCCGTGCGGGGCGGCAATTGGCCCATAAACCGCAGCAATGTTTTAACCGGCGAACAGTATGAAACGGGGAAATTGTTCTTTTGGAGGTTTTGTGTTATGGAAAGAGACAAGATAAAAATTCGAGACTGTCAAGATCCCGGCGCTGCGCTGGAAGTGGAAAAAGGGTTGACCGTGCTGGAAATTGCGGCGCTGAAAAACTCCCGGCTTGCCAAGCGCGTTTTGGCGGCCAAAGCAAACGGCAATAACATCGATCTCAACGAAAAAATCGAGCAGGACTGCGTTATCCAATTCTTCACGGACGACGATGACGAAGGGCTTTTCGCTTTGCGGCATACGGCGGCGCATATCATGGCGCAAGCGGTCAAGCGGCTTTTTCCCGCGACCAAGCTGGCTATCGGGCCTGCGATCAACAATGGGTTTTATTATGATTTTGACAGCGAACATGTTTTTACGCCCGATGATTTGGCGCTCATTGAAAAAGAAATGGCCGCTATAGTAAAAGCGGCTTATCCTCTCCGGCGCGAAGTCATGGAACGCGGCGCGGCGCTCGCTATGTTCGCCCAAATGGGCGAAACGTACAAACTGGAGATAATAAATCAATTAGCGCCGGAAGAAAGAATAAGCGTGTACAGACAGGGTGAATTCACCGACTTGTGCGCCGGCCCGCATGTTCCCACTACGGGCGCGGCAAAAGCTTTCAAGCTGCAAAGCATTGCCGGCGCTTACTGGCGGGGCGATGAGAAAAACAAGATGCTGCAGAGAATTTACGGCACGGCTTTCGCTGAAAAGGGTAAATTGGACAACTATTTGCGTATGCTGGAAGAAGCCGCTCGGCGCGACCACCGAAAACTCGGGCGCGAACTTGATCTGTTCAGCTTGCAGGACGAGGGTCCGGGGTTTCCCTTTTTTCACCCCAACGGCATAGTTATCAGAAACCAGATCGAGGCTATTTCCCGCCTATTTCATTTTGAATTCGGCTATGACGAGAT
>JAISLQ010000053.1 GCA_031290885.1 Acidaminococcales bacterium | reverse complement strand
GAATGAGGCTTTGCCAAGGGAATGCAAAAGTACGCACATGGCCTTTTTTGCCGCAATCTTTTCATTCGTCCTGTCATCGCCTTCAACGAAATTGTAACCGCACTTGTTGCATCTGTACCACTGTTTTTCTCTGACAATACCGTTTTTTACCGTTGATTCCGACTTGCAGTTTTTACATGGCACCATAATGACATCTCCTATGGTGCCATTATAACATTTATCTATCTAAAGGCAGTGGGGCGTTCAAAGGGAGGCCTTAATACAAAAATACACGCAATTGTGGACGGCTTGGGCAACCCGGTGGAGTTTTTGCTTTCGCCGGGGAATGAACACGACTCCTCACATGCCATCAAGTTGCTTGCCAAAACCGACGTCTCGCAAAGCAATGTTTTGGGTGACAAGGCTTATGGCGCAAAAGCGATCAGGGATTTCATTGTTTTGAGCAACGGGCGGCACACAATCCCACCGCCGTCCAACGTGAAACAGCCGTGGGACTACGACAGACACGTCTACAAGGGGCGCCATTTGGTTGAATGTTTTTCCCAAAAAAATCAAGTGGTTTCGATGTGTTGCAACCCGCTACGACAAGTCGGATAATTCTTTCCTCGCCTTTGTGTTTCTCGCGGCTATTGCCATTTTGCTTAAGTAAATCGTTTTTAAACAAGGCCTAATCAAAATCTTTGGCGGGCTTTTGGTTTCCTCAGGTTTTGCGCCTTGCGGGGTAGTGAGTTTGTCCGCAAATTCCACTCATATCTTGGCCATAGGCAGCCAAATATTATGCAGCAAAGCTGCGGGGAATTAGACCCCCAATGATTAAAAGCCGCCGCTTAAGCCAGCGGCGGCTTTGTTTTTGGCAGGCAACTTGGACGTTTCGGCAAATGCTCTTGTCAAAAATAGGCCGAAAGGACAAATTTCCAGCAGTTATAATCATAGACATTGCGCGCCACGCCGCTGCCATTTTGGCCGCGGCGAATATCCATTACACTTTGCAAACCATGAATTGCTTAGCCAACGCGCCGATTATAGTAATTCAGTCTAATGATTATAAAATCAGTTATAACGCGAAGACTATTGCGATATGAGGGTTTCCCCTGATTCCGGCGCTTGCCCCTATGCGGGCTCTGCCGTTTTGCGCTGTTTCTTCTCCGCTGTCGGTTTGGCGGTTCCGATGCCGTTAAGTTTGGCCGCAAGCGTGGCCGCGTCAGGGTCGCCCGCGCCCGGGGCAACGATAATCGCCCCCTTTATCTTGACCGCGCCGCCGTCAGCCACGGCGCCGGTTAAAACTGCGCCATCCTCCCGGCAGAGGCGGGCGAGCCGGCCGGCTATCAGATAGGCGCGTTCCAGTCCGCTCATGCCGGCATAGCTTGCCGGCTTCATAAAGACATGCCCTTTGACTTTTACCGCTCCTGTTTCAGCTTCCACGCTGACCTGCCCGTTGCTGTACTCGGTAAGCTTGTGGGAAAAATTGTCCCTGCGCCACTTTGTGCCAGGATGGGTGGACGGGTTGAGCAATGCAGCAAAAAAATCCTTTTTCACCTCGTCTTGTTTGTCAAGTATCCTTTGCCAGACAGCGGCGGGCGCGCCTACGTTGTAACCCGCAGCCGCCATGTAGCCGAAGGAAAGGTTGTCGGCTTCCTTCTCCTTGGGTTTGGTAATGCCGGAAGCCTTGATGTGGTTTGCCGCCAGGCCAACGACAGCCGTTGTTCCCTGGCTGGCGCCCATAGTCAACATTTCCCGGGCAATTAAAAGGTTGAGCGTTTTTTTCGCGCCGCTTTGCGGATGGCGCTTTTGCCCATGCCCAAGTTCATGGGCCACCACGGCGGCCACTTCGTCTTCGTTATGCTGGCAGAAGTCAAATACCCCCCTGTTAACGGAAAGGTTGTTGCCGATAGCGCAGAAAGCGTTGAAATAGTCCTGCCGATTGACGAAATAGTTGTAGGGCTTGTCTTTCAAGGAAGGGTTTTCCCGCAGCATAATGGGGTTCATCCTGCCCATAATCCTGCCCAGCATGGCGTTCATGCCGTAGTCGTCCTCCACGCCTTCGGATTTTTTATATTCTTCCAGCAGTTCCTGCCGCCCTTCGCCGTCCATATAATTGAGCGCCCGCCGCGCCTGTGCCTGGGTAACGATGACCGCCAGAACGGTTCCTATCGCATCGTTTTTGCCGGACGCTTCCGCCCGCAAGGGCAAGGAAAAAGCTAATAGCGATGCCAGAGACGCCACCAACATTTTGCGTATAACAATGAAATTTAAAAGCAACATAAATCCCTCCTGGCTACAATTGTGCTGCTCCCGGATTAAAACATGATTTAAATTTGCGAGATAATTTCCCGCCCTGCGCGGCGCAAAACGCAGGCGAATCCGTAGGTTCGGCGCGGCTTTGGGGCAAAGCGGGGTGGGAAATCGGCCGCAAGAAAGTGTGATTTTGATCTGAGAACAGCATTAATTATGGCGGCTGCTAACGCTCGCTTGCGGCCACGGCGGCGAAAATCGGCGGGGCAACTTTACCATGCCGCGCATCTGCGCATCCTATTTTTATTATAGTACAGATATTGCCTTTGGGCATCAGTCAATTCAATATTTTAAAAATCAATGTTTCAATGGGAATAGCATATTATGAAGCGGAAAATTTTTTTGAGTTTTAAAAATTTTTATCGGCAAAATCCGCTTGACAGCAAAAATCAACTGTGTTAATCTTTGTTTAGCAGAATTTCAGTAGTTCCGGCACAAGTTCATAAGTAATATGGCAGATGCCCGCAAGGGCTTAATAAGGAACGCCGGCGGATGGCCTTTGGCCACGCGCGCCGGCACGGTTACGCCGCTGTAAGGTGGAGCGCGGATAGGGATTGCCCGGTTGGGGGCGGTTCCGAAATGTCACTGGGATAAAGCGTTGGGCAACGGAAGTTGCCGGGCGGTTATCTGCGGGAAGGCTTTCCAAACAATGAAACCCGAGTCCAGAAGAATTGTCTGCCGTATTATTGCTGTTTGATCCGCAGTTAGACGGAGAGGTAGCAAACGCAGGTGTTTTCATTTTGCCTTAGGCGAGCCTCTTTGACACGGAGGCTTGTTTTTATGTGCCTTCCTGCCAAAGAAAGGGGAACATTGCGCAAAAGTATCGGCCTCTTTGCCTTGCCGCAAAGGGGCCTTTTATGTTCCCGGCCGGGATTTTGCGCCAAGGGAAAGGCAGAAAATCCGGCATAACAACGCAAAACAAGCCAAAACCCGGGCAATCCCCGCAGGCGTCCCGGCAGACAAGCCGCAGCGCATAAATATAAGCCACAGTTCATATATTAACGGCTTTAGGCAACACTTTCTATATTCTGTTACTGATAAAACAGATGCCGGAAAATGAAAAAGCCGCATTGCGACTGGTGGTTGCAATGCGGCAAAGGAAAGGCGTTTTGTTGACGTCAGACTCTATTCATGTTTTACAGTACGCTTTGTACGCTATCTGCCGATGTTTTAACAATTACGGCAAGTAACAGAATATAGATAATGTTACCTCTAAATAACCAACAGAAGCCCGTCAGGACTTGAGATGCAAGCCGGTTGAAAGCCGGCGCGGTCCCGCCACTGTAGCAGACCGGCGGCCTGAACTTTCGGGAACAATCCCTGAAAGCGCAAGGCGCGGCGATCTGGAGCCAGGAGTCTCGCCTGTTGAAAGTTCATCGTGCCACCCTACGAGCGATAGGGCAGGATTTATTTGGCTGTTTGCCGTCCCGCTTCCCTTTCAGCTTGGCTGGGAGGGAATTTTTTGGCCGATGCTCCGGGCCGCCCGGTGATTGGGATAGATAAAAACAGGAAAGGATGTAAGCGCTAAAATGAGAAAAAGCAAGAAAGTGTTGGGTATGGGGGTATTTTTAAGCCTGTCGCTATTGCAGGGGAGCGCCCTGGCAAAGGAAAACGCGGCGGAAGAAGTGTTCGAGCTTGATCCGGTAACCGTTACCGCCACCCGCACCAAGCGGAGGCCTTTGGACATCGCCGCTGAAACGGCGGTGATAACGGCGGACGACATTGAAAGAAAAGGGGCGATATCTTTGGCGGATGCCCTCGAAGGCGCGCCGGGGGTCGCCGTTGTGCGCTACGGGCGCACCGGGGCGGCTACTCCTTTTATCAACGGCTCGGAAATTGTGGTCGTGATGATTGATGGGGTAAGGATAAACCCGACACAGGGAACATCCGGCGCAAGCAGCATAGACCTTAGTCAGTTCGCCATAAGCTTAGACGCGATCGAGCGCATCGAAGTAGCGCGCGGCGGCAATTCGGCCTTGTACGGCGCGGACGCGGTCGGCGGGGTAATCCAGATTTTTACCAAAAAAGGGACGCGGGAACCATCCGCCAACTTTGGCATAGCCATCGGCGACGATCGGCAGCGCGAGATCAGATTGGGCACATCCGGGAGCAACGGCAAATGGGACTGGCGGCTGAACGGCGTTTATTATGCCACCGACGGTTACCGGCCGAACAGCCGAGATGACGACAAAAACCTTTCCCTGCGCATAGGAAGGCAGGCCGGCGGCGGCGATCTGTTTTTCAATTATAATTATATACGCCACAAAGCCGGTGAACCAGGCACGATAACCTCCCCGAGTTTGTTTGACCGCAGCGAGGCGGAAAATCAAATCTTGTCCATAGGCTACAACAAGTCGGATTTTCGTCTGCAATATTATTATAAAGACCGAGATTATAAAGGTTTATCCTATTCCACTCGATTCGCGCACAAGGAAAAAACCCACGGCCTCTCCTATCAGGACAGCCGGAAGATCGGCAACAACCTCCTGTCCTGGGGCACCGACCTATCTGTGGCGGAGATTGAAAGCACGAACTACGAAGGGCAACGCAAACGTTGGAAAAGGAATTTTTTCCTGCAAGATCAGGTTGGCATCGGCAAATTTATCCTCACCCCCAGTTTATTGTATGAAATGACCAACGATTTCGGCAACAAGGCCGTGCCAAAGATCAGCGGCCTGTACAAAATCAACGACAAGACCAGCTTTTTCGCCAATTGGGGCAAGGTGTTCCGCGCGCCGGATTTCGACGATCTTTACTGGTACGAAGATTGGGGTTCTGGCATGGGAATGTTTGGCAACCCCAATTTGAAACCGGAAACTGGCTGGACTTTTGAAACAGGCTTGAAAAAAGAATTTGGCGACAAGCACAGCGTAAGCGTCAGTTTCTTCCGGCGGTTACTAAAAGATCGGATTGTTTGGCAGGATGTTTCGGGGGGCTATGGTACGCTCTGGACTCCACAAAACATCAGCAGTTATCAGGCCAATGGGGCGGCGGTTACCTGGACCGGCGTGCTTGGCAACCATTTCCGGGCGGACGTCAATTATACCTACATAGATTCCGACGCCAGCGATTATTATAGCGAGCGGAGAAACCAGTTCCACCTTGGCCTCCATTATGCCAACCGGAAATATTCGCAGTCGGTCATGATTGATTCCCTATCGGCCAACGACCAGAATCAGTATCCATCACAAAACCTGCCCGGACACGCCGTGGTAAACACAACGGCGCGTTATCAGATCGCCGAAAACCAGAAAGTCTATTTAAACATTTACAACCTTCTCGACCATAAATATCATTATAGGACGGGCTACCCCGCCAATGGCATAAGCTTCCTCGTCGGCTGGGAGATAAAATTCCGTTGAACAAACGCAAAACCACCCGCCTCGCGGGTGGTTTTGCCACAACAACAGCCGGGAACAGCTGGCTTTATCGGCGGCCTGCCCGCCTTTTTTCGCCGCTTGGAGTTCTCCAGTTCTTTTTCCCGACGATATAGATATAAAGAGCCATCCAAAGCGTCGCGGCAAAGCACGCCTTACTCAGACGGACGAATTCGGCGCACAGGCTTTCAGGGCGTCCTCCAGCAAGGCAAAGGCGAAGGCCAGTTCTTTTTCCGTTACAATAAGGGGCGGATGCCAGGTTATGCAGTTGCCGGCGGACAGCTTGAAAGACAGGCCGCGCTCTAAGCAGTAATAAAGCACTTTTTCCGCCAGTCCGATAGCTTTTTCTTTGCTCTTTCTGTCTTTTACCAATTCAAAGGCAATCAGCAATCCGGCTATGCGCACGTCGCCGACACAGGCGTATTTTTCCGCCAGCTTCGCCGCCTTATCTTGCGCAAAAGCGGAAAGGGCGGCGCATTTAGCCAGCAGTTTTTCCGCGTCGATATACTCTATGGCGGCAAGGGCGGCGGCGCAGCCCAAGGCCGGTTTTTCATGCGTATAGTGCCCGAGGGAGATGTCTTGCGCTATGTCGCAATGTTTCTTGGCCAGCACCGCCGCCTGGGGAACGACGCCGCCGCCAAGTCCTTTGCCCAATACGGCGATATCGGGTTCCACGGCGAATCTTTGATGAACGTAAAAATGGCCGCTGCGCCCCGGCGCGGTAGGTATTTCGTCAAAAACGAGGAGCATGCCGTGTTTGTCGCACAAAGCGCGCAAGCCGGCAAAATAGCTTTGCGGCGGTATGTGTATGTCGGTGGCCCGTATCGGCTCCAAAAGCAGGGCGCCGATCTCCCCTTCGTTTTCTATGATATATTCCATATGGGCCAGGCAAAAAGCGGCTACCTTTTCCGGGTCTTCGCTGTTTATAAGGTTGCGGTAGGCGTTGTAGGGCATGGCGCGTATGTTGCCGCTAAGCATCGGGCCCATGTCTTTTTTGAAGATGTATTCCCCGCCCGCGCTTATGCAGTCCAGGCTGGCGCCGTGAAAAGATTCCCACAGGGAAATGACTTTGTGCCGGCCGGTAACTTTGCGCGCTATTTTCAGGGCAATCCCCACCGCCGCCGTTCCTGACGGCGTAAAAAGAACGCGGAAATCTTTGCCGGTTGTTTTGTCAATCAGTTTTTCCGCCGCCCGCACGGCGATTTCCGCCGTGTAGCGGCGGGGTATAAACGGCAGCCGCGCCATTTGTTCAGTTACCGCCCTGATTACGCGCTCGTTTTTATAGCCGACCTGGTGCAGGCCGTTGCCGTGAAAATCAAGATAGCGCTTGCCGGAAAGATCAAAAATATAGCACCCCCGCGCGTCCGCTATAACATTAAGGCAAGGCGTGGACATGGACTGTTTCAGGAAAACGGCTTCGTCCTCGCGCAAAAGGGCGTCCGTCTCCCCGTCCAGCGCCTGCCGCCATTCTTTCCGCAAACCGCCCTCGTTGACGTCGCCTTCGCGCGCAAAGTCAAAAGCGGCCATAAGGCCTCTGGCCCTGGGACAGCAGCCCGTCTATCCGCTCGATAAGGGCGGGCAGTTCTTTCATTGTTTCTATGGTAAAATGCGCCCCGTAAGAGGCGAAAAGCTCCCTGGTCCGCGCCAAGGCCGCCTTTTTGCCATCCTCCGGCAAGCTTTCAAATTCCGCGCGGCCAAGCCCCATTTCCGAACTGCCGGCCGCTACGCCCACCGACCAGACGGCCGCTTGCAGCCCTTCTCTTATGTCGGATGCGGTGTCGCCTACTTTGATCACGCGCCAGGGCGCGGCAAGGCGCAACTTTTCCATATTGCGGTAGATCATGTAAGGATAGGGGCGGCCCATTGACCCCGTAGAGTCAGGCGTGACCCAGCAATCCGGCTGATAGCCATTGTCGCGCGCCCCTTTGGTTACCAGTTTCATCATGCCGTCAGTATAACCGGTGGTGGAACCTATTTTGTAGCCTTTTTCCCGCAACATGTTTGTGGTTTCCACGACATAGGGCAAAGGCTCGGTATACCGCGCCAGCGAGGAGAGCAAAATCGGCTCAAAGTCCGCGTAAAGGGCGTTTACGTCCGCGTCGTCGAAGCCGCGCCCCTTTTTCTCCCGCCAAAGCGCTTCTATGCGGGGCATGGCCAGCATGGTTTTGATGTGGTCGCGTTTCAGCATGCCCATAGGCTTTCTGGCTTCATCCAAGGTAACGGAAACGCCGGCGTCCGCAAAAATGCGCAAAAAAGCGTTTACCGGCGCGAAACAGCCGAAATCGACAGTAGTGCCGGCCCAGTCAAAGACGACGCCTTCAATTTTCTCCGTTGTCATTTGTGTTTCCCTTCCATATAGTCTTTGATGGCCGCGCACAGTTTTTCAATATCGTCTTTGTAAATTTCGCCTATGTTTCCGATGCGGAAAGTGTCAACTTCGGTCAATTTGCCGGGATAGAGGACAAACCCGCGGCTTTTCACGTATTCGTAAAAAGCCGGGAAATTAAAATCAGGCGCGGGAAAAACAAAAGTCGTGATGATCGGGGACTGGATTTTTTCGTCAAGATAAGCCGTAAATCCCATGTTTTTCATGTTTTTGCGCAGCAAAGCGTTGTTTGCCTTATATCTTTCGTGCCTGGCCTTTATCCCCCCTTCTGTCTCCAGTTCGTCCAGCGCCCTGGCAAAAGCCGCCACAACGTGGGTCGGCGAGGTAAAGCGCCATTTTCCGTCTTTGCGCATAGCCGCCCATTGATCGTAAATATCAAGCGAAAGGCTGCGGGCAACGCCTTTGCATTTTTCTATCGCGCCCGTTCTGGCGATGATAAAACTGAACCCCGGCACCCCCTGTATGCATTTGTTGGCGCTGCTGATTAAAAAATCCACGCCGAGGGCGCCGATATTTATCGGAATGCCGCCAAAACTGCTCATGGCGTCAACAATCAATATCTTGCCGTATTGTTTGGCTATGGCCGCCACCTCGTCCAACGGGTTCAAAATTCCCGTAGTGGTTTCGCAGTGTACCATAGCTATGTGCGTAATGCCGCCGTCTTTTTCCAAATGGCCTTTGACCGCCGCACCCGACGGTATTTCGTCAAACGCGGCAGAGTAAACCGAATGATTGAGGCCCGCGTATTGCGCAATTGTTACCATTCGCCTGCCATATTCTCCGTTTATGACAAAAAGGCATTTGTCATCTTTCCCGATCGCGCAAGTCAGCGTGGCTTCCACGCCAAAGCTGCCGCTTCCCTGCATCAGTACGCTGGTATATTCGCCCTCTTTCACTTTCCCGAGCGCCAGCAGTTCGCGGCGGATTTTTTGCGTGATGGACTTATAGTCGTCGTCCCAGGTGCAGCGATCGACGAGCATCTGCGCCTTGACGGTTTCCGTAGTGGTGAGCGGCCCGGGGGTCAGAAGTTTGTATGTGTTCATCAAACGAGCCTCCTTGCTTTTGTCAACTGCTTCGGCCGGACGCCGGCCAAACGGGGCGTCCGGCGTCCGGCCGCGTTGGGGGCGCCAAAAATTACTGCGTGGCCGCTTTGAAAAATTCCTGGTGTTTGGTGAGCAACTCCACAGTCAGCGGTTCTTTCAGTTCTTTGGGATTGCCGACCTTGTTGGCGGCATCGACTTTTTCCCCTTCGTAAAGCGCCACCGGATACAGTTTCAAAAGTTCCGGCCTGGCTTTTTCGACAATAACTTTGGCCATTTCCATGGACAGTTTGACCGCCTCCGGCTGATTCGGCTTTTTTACGACCGCGACGGCTTCAATAAGGTCATAGTTGCCTTCCAAAGGATCGACGAAGTCCATCGGTTTTCCCGCGAGTTTGTCGCCTACCGCTTGATGGCGCAAGCCAAAACCAACGGCCACCTCGCCGGCGCGTACTTTTTTGATGGGCCCGGAACCTGACCTTTCTACGTGCGGGCCGCAATTTTTAACGATTTTTCCGAGTATTTCCTTGCTTTCGTCGGGGCCGTACTGGTTGAGGACGCCCAATGTCAGCAGCCAGGCGGTGGAAGAATTCATTATGTTGGGAATGGAAACAAGCCCGGCGTATTTGCTGTCCGCCAGGTCTTTGAAGGACTTTGGCATGGGCAGATTTTTGGCTTTCATCACTTCCGTGTTGACAAAAATGGCTCCCGTGTTGCCAAGGATCGGCGCGTAGAAATCGGAGGTCTTGCCGATGGTTTTAACAGGAAAAGTAATTTTTTCAAACATGTTGTTTTTTTGCTGGGCGCTGTCGATAAAATAAGAACTCATGGTGATAATATTGGCTTCTATTTTGTTGCCTTCCGCCAACAATTTTCCGCCAAGTTCGGACGTTCCCATAGTCTGGACGATGTACTTTCCCTCGTAGCCGGCTTTGTTAAGGCTGTTTTGCATGGCGTCTACCGCTTCTTTGTCCGCGTTGGTATAGACAACAATCTTTTGCGCCGCTTTTTCGGCGGGCGCGCCGCCGCAGCCGGCCGCCGCAACCGCCAGCAAAACAACCAGCGCCGCTGCCGCCACCGCTTGTACCCTGATTTTAATCATAACCGCCTCATCTCCCGTTTTTTAATTTCGTCCGTTTATATAAAATAACGGCGGAAAGGCTTTCAGCCTTTGCGCGCCGAAATTTTCCTGCTGAACAGGTCGCAGCCGAGCTTGACGACTATGTTCGTGGCAAAAATCAACAGGGAAAGGACAAAAATTTCATTGAACTGCGCGTAATGCTGCAGTTCTTTTATCTTGCTGGTCAAAACGGAAGTAACGGTCGATACTAAAAAGATGATGGCGCTGATCGTTACCATCGCATTGATGAAGTAATAGCTGAACATCTCGATCAGCGTAGATTTGGAATTGGGGACAATGACCCGCGCCAGCGTTTTCAGCCAGGTGTCGCCCATCAGAGCGCCCGTTGTCTCCCAAGCCGGATTAAGCTTGGAAAGGGAGTTTTTCGCCATAAGGTAAGGGGTAGTGAAAAAATGTATGATATTGCATATAATCAAAAGCAAAAAAGAACCTTTCAAATCGCTGTCGTTGAAGAAAAAGAGCATGGCCAGGCCCAAAACCATCCCCGGCACGGCGTTGGTCATTATGGCGAAAACATCCACGGTTATTTTGGCTTTGGGGCTGATTTGGGAACGGATGTTTACAACCGCCGCGAGATACGCCAGCAAAGTGCCGAAAAAAGCGCTGCAGCAAGCCACCCGCACCGAATTGAGGTAAATATAGCGCGTGTCGCCGGCGGTAACCATGCTCGTAAAAAACTCCGTAGTAAACGTCATGTCATAGGGATAATTTTTCATGAAAGGAGCTATGAACATCACCAGGAACACGGCGAGGACGGCAATGGTGACCAGCAGGGAAAAAGCGGCCATGATATTGTCGCGCAGCCGTTTTTTTGGTAATTCCGACTGTCCGGCCAAATCATAGTGAAAGTTGAATTTCTCCAGATAGTTTAAAAGCCAAACGGCAAAAATCACCGGCGTCAGCATCAGCATGGCTATAACCGAGCCGCTGTCAAAATCGGGGATCGATCCCAGCATCACCTCAAACAGGTAAGTGGCTATAACGTTATATGTGCCGCCTATGGACACCGGTATGCCAAAATCGGTGAAACTCAATATGAAAGAAAGCACAAACACGCCGCCTATGGCGCCCAGCAATGGGCGCAGCGCCGTATTTTTGAAACCGCGCCAGAAATTGTCGCCCATAAGGCTGGAAATAATGACAAATTTCCTGTCGACGTAAGTGAAAGCATTGTTCAAAATCAAAAAAGCGGGCGGCAAGGTATAGATGACATACCCGATCAAAAGCCCGTTGAGTCCGTATATTTGGAAGAGTTCAATTCCAAGCAGCTTGGTGATAAGCCCTTGCTTGCCAAAAGAGTAAATAATGGCAAAGCCGTAAGTTATACTGGGAAGGAGCATTGGCAGGACAACGCCGGTTTTGACAAATTCTTTGCACCAAAAGCCGATGGTGGTATAGTTCATGGCGTAAGAAAGCAAAAAAGCCAGCAAGGTAGTAACGACCGCCGCGGCAAAGGACACGCGCACGCTGTTATACAAGGCGGCCAACAGTTGTTTGTCTTTAATGGCTTTAATATAATTAGCAAGGCCAACGGCGCCTTCGGTATGGAAGGATTTCCAAAGCAGCGTCAAAAGCGGCATGGCCAAAAACACGGCGAAAAAAACCAATATCAGAAAGAAGGCGATTTTCACTTCCGCGTTCTTTTTATTAAGCATGACATTCGCTGAACAAATTGTAAATGTTGTCGCGTTTTACCTGAAGCTGGCGCAGGATAAAACTTTCGATAAAATCATTTTCCGGTTTGCTGACGATTTCACGCGGCGTCCCGCATTGCGCCACCTCCCCTTTTTCGATTATGAGCACTTTGTCCGACATGGTCAGGGCTTCTTCCGGATCGTGGGTTACGATGATCGTCGTCAGGTTGAATTTTTTGGTGATAGCTTTGATGCGCTCTTTAATGGTCTCCTTGATGATGCCGTCCAAGGCGGAAAGGGGCTCGTCCAATAACAGTATCTTCGGCCGGGTAACCAAGGTGCGGGCAAGCGCCACCCTTTGCTTTTGCCCGCCGGACAGTTGGAATATCTTTTTGGGCAGGTGCGGCCTAAGTTCAAGAAAATCAATCAGGCTGTCCAATTCCTCCGCCGTCATGGAACTGGGATTGTTGCGAAGCCCGTAAGTAATATTTTCATAAGCGTTCAAATTGGGAAAGAGCGCATAATCTTGAAAGACGATGTTAAACCCTCGTTTTTCCATGGGGACATCGCTTATATCCACATAATCAAAACAGATGTAGCCCTCGTCCATGCGTACAATGCCCAATATAATATTGAGCAGGGTCGTCTTGCCGCTGCCGCTGGGACCGAGCATAGAAAGAATTTCCCCGTCCTGTACCTGAAAATTTATGTTCCGCAAAACATATCTTCCGCCGTACAGTTTGCCTACTTCTCTTACATCCAACAAGAAGCCCGCCCCCTTCGGCATATTTAATTATTATTTATTATATAATTGCAAAATTCTATTTGTCAACAACAATATAATGTCGCAAAATTCAGCCTTTTTATACAATCAATCTTTGAAGTTCTTGCATATATATCTAAATGCAGTCATTTCATATTGCCAAAACGCTTTTTCCTGTCTGGCAAAAAATCCCCCGCTAAACGCGGAGGATTTTAAAACATTCGGCAGGGTTCAGGCCGCACATGTCCCTTGGGCCAGGCACTGCCAAAATAGCCGGCCAATGACCTTCGCCGCCGCGCCCAAAGAATTTTCGGAAATTGCCGTATCGAAAAATTTGATTGCGGCAAGATTCCATGCAGGTGTTCCAAAAGTTCCGGGCGGGAATTTTTCAATTCGCCTGTCTGCGTTTTCCGCAAAAGCCGGTTCCAAAAGTCGCCGGTCAGGCCGCTTGGCATGCAGCCGTCCATGTCGGCGGCGCCTATCGCCAATTCGCTCGTATGCACGGGCATGGCTTTGGCCTTTTCCGCGAGCCGTTGGGGAAACTGCCGAAAAAGGGCGGCTCCCTTTCCGCTTTCATAATGTTTCGACAGGAAGGCGGCGCGCAGTTCCCGCAGTTGGGAAAAAGCGTCCGTAAATTCGCTGTTCAGGCGAAAACAGCCGCTTTGGGCCTTCCCGCGCAAGGCCCAAAGATACCGTAAGGCCGGATAGGACAGCAGCCCGTCTATCCGCTCAATGGGGCGGGCGTGTTTCGCCCCGGCATATTCAAATTGTATCTGCCCCATGTAAAAACCAAAGGCGGAAATTTGTGAAAAACAAGTAAAAACGTCAGGCGTCCCAACTGCTTATATCGTATTTGTCGCTTGTCCGCAGGTTGTAAACGTACTTTTTCTGAAATGCTATTTCCTGCTCCAAAAAGCGCAGCCGGCGGTCATATTGCCCGCCGGCTTCCCCGCAGATGGCCAGCCGTGGCTGCGCCCGGCCGAAAGCGAAGCCGTAGCTGACGATAAATTCCGCGACAAGCATTTTAAATTCGCGTTCCTTTGCAAACAATTTTTCGCCGGACAGCACAACCAATACCAGGGAAAATAACTTCTGGGCGCAGGGGATGGTTTTTTTCTCCGCGCTCAGGCTGGCGATTTTTTGATAAACCATCTCCCGGACGTTTTTGCTGCGTTTAAACATGATGGCAAACTCATGGAAGCGGTTTTTGCTGCCCTGGCCGGCGTCAGCCATGGAAGCCTCAAATTCCCTGAGGTTCTGTCCCAGTTCCAAAAAACCGGCGAATTCGTTGTTGTCGAGGATCGAGCCGATCATCAGCCGCAATATGTCTTCCGGGCTTGTCGCGAAAGAATTCATCGGCTGGCAGTATTCGCCGTCCTCGATATGCCGGTAAACTGCCACCCCTTGTTCCATGGTTATGGCGATCGGCAGTCCGTGCGGGCACCGCAGGCTTTTACGCATCTTCCGCTCCCCCCCGTTCCAGAATCTTTTTGGCGATCAGTTTGTGCAGGTTGCGCATAGCGGTCCGTTCATAGCCGTTGTTGGCAAAGTCGCCAAGCGCTATTTTAAACATTTCCACTTCGTTCTTTGCGCAAAAATCAGTCAGCTCCTGTTCCGCCTGGGCGCGGTCGTTAATTTCGCCATCGGACAGGATGAACAAAAGCCGCCGCCGCCCCTTGAACGTCTGCCCTTTCAGCAGGCGAACGGCGGGAAGCAGGTTAGTGCCGCCGCCGGACACCGGTGACAGCGACGCCGTTTCAATGGACTGGGAAAAGCCCTTGTTTATCTTGGCTTCCCCGGCAAAATCTATTTCCAGCGTACGGATGCCCTTGAAATTGTTTACCGCCGCCAAAATCTCGACAATCCCTTCCGCATATTCTTTTTCAAAAAGAAAAGTGCTGCCGGAAATGTCCCGCAGGATCATGACGTCGACCGAAACCTTCCTTTGGCGGTAATATTGATAGACCTTGACATCTTCCATGGTGATGGAAGACAGGTAAGCCGCCTGCTGTTTGCAAAGGTTTACGTCGCCATCGAAAGAATCCACTATCTTCATGCTGGTAAAGGCGCGTTTGAACATATATTCCAGTTCGGAAATTTCTTTATGGTATTTGCGTATGGTGTCAAGAAAAAAGAGAGTGGTTTCGTTGGTCTTATGTTTAAGGCTGCCCGAACCGGCTTGCAGCCCTACCTCTTTCGCCACGTCTTCCAATTTGGCTTTTACGCTAAGCAGGCGAGCGTTCCGGTCGATGGCGTCCAACTCCTCTTTGCCGCGCGCGCTCACGTCTTTGGACCAGGAAGCGTGTTCCCCTAAGATTGGCTTTCCCGCCTTTGCTTGCACGGCGGCAATGACATAGGTCGCCTCGTGCAGCCATTCCTCGATCAGGCTGGCCGCGGCAATGACGTTGGCGTATCCGGTCCTTTTGGCGGACAGGCACAAAGGCAGGCAAAAATTAATGAACTCCATATCGACTTCGCCGCTTATGGAGTTATAGCGCACGAGTTTTTCCAAGGCGTCGGCGTAAGGTATAAATATGGAAAAATCCGCCCCCATGCTTTTAAGTTTGGAAACATGGCTGAACACTACGGCGCTGCTGAAAAGCTCCAGCCGCCGGGCAAGCTCGGGAAATTCTAGGCAAAGCCTGTATTCGTTCATGGCCGAAAACAGTATTTCATAGACAACAAAATAAAGGGGGCTTTTACCGATCTTTATGCTGTGCGTTTGAAAGTTTTCGTCAAAAGCGTCCCTTTGCACACTATAGCGCAGCCGCGCTATCTGCCTGATGATAAAGCCTTCCAGTAGAACCTCGTGAGTCGTGTAGTCCCTAAGCCAGCTTGCGCGGTGCAAGCTTTTGACCTTTTCCATGTTGAAACGAATGTCGTAGCCTTCCTTTTCGTCTTCCAGAAAAACAAAAGGCGTGTCAGCGTCTACTTCGGCAAAAGCATGCAAGGACAAAAATTCTTCCGTTGTTTCTATCCTTGCTACCCTGACCGCCATTTCCGGGCAAATAACCGACAAATTGATCATGGTGGCAGTCGGCCCCCCTCATAGAGTAGCGGATTGGATTTTGTCCTTTATTAATTGCAGGTCGTAAAACCCGAGGTCGACGTCAAGGTAATACATGAAACTTTGCAAAATTATTTCTTTAAAACGCGCAACGCCGATCACGCTGACAAATTTGACGAATTTTTCCATTTCCGGGCTGTTCAGCGCCGCCACGTTTTCCGCGCTGCCGGCCCCGAGCCTTTCGGCGATCGCCCTTCTTACACTTTCCACGTTGTTGCCTTTGATAAAATAGCCGTCAACCTCTGCCGCGTCAACGGCTTTTTCTTCCTTTGGCAACTCAAGGTTGCACATCACTGCGGCGATGGCCGCATTGCGCACGGAGAGAGGGTAAGTTTTGCTGCGCATTTCCCGCATCAGGTCAATAATATATTTTTTGACTTCGCGCGGCGTCCTGTCCGGCGCCATGTATTCGTCGGCGATAATTCTGTCCACTATAATCAGTTCGTCTTCGGCGGCCGGATAGTCAAAATAAAAACAGGCCAGCCTCTGCGCGAAACTTTGCGGCAGTTTTATGTTGCCGGAATACTGGCTGTCGTTGGCGCAAAAGAGTATCCTGAAATTTTCGTGGGCGTAAACTATTTTGTCGCCGATCGCCGTAACGGAAGTCCTGTCCAAGATGCTGTTGAACATCAAGAGCACCTCCTGCAGGGAATGGGTAGCCTCGTCCACGACTATGACGCCGCCTTCTTCCATACATTCGGCCACAATGCCGTTTTTGACGACAAGGCTGCCGCCGTCCAAGCGAAGGCCGAGAATCAGGCTGGTTTTTGTCTGTTCGGGACTGAGCTGCACATAAAAGGCGGGTACGTTGCGCGCGGCGGAATATTTTTTGGCGATGTTCATGGCTATGACGCTTTTGCCCGAGCCGGAAGGCCCCACGATATAGATGGGCCACCGCGTTTTGTCCAAAACATTGTAGCATCTTCGCAAAAGCTCATTGCCGGAACGGCCGACTATTTCCGGTATCTTTCCAAGGTCCAGTCTGATGTTCAAGTTTGGCATGGCTGTCCCCCCTAAGACTCAAATCATTTGCGCCGGAGCGCGGGGCGGCTCCTTTCGGACGGCAAAGCCCTGAAAGGCCGCCCGCCGGCATCTACCCGCCGTATTTTAATTTGCGAACAATAAGGTCGATCAAAGCGTCAAAATTGGACTGAATGGCCGTAAAGTCTTTTTCGGTCGCATCGTCTATGTGCAATCCCACGGAGACCGCCACGTTTACATTTAACTCGCTTGCCAGCCGCAAAGCCGCCGTCCGGGCCGGCATATCGTCTTTGTGCCCCATTACGCACAATACGGACGCGCTGGCCGACACGGAGCCGTCCTTCTTTAAGCTCGGGCGCGGCGAAGCCAGCGCCGCCGCGCCGACGTGCGGCGTGTCGCCGCCGCCGATTGTAACGGCGACATCCTTGCCGCAAAGCGTAACCATAGCGGCGACTTTATGCAATCCCTCCCCAGTTTTGAATTGCGACGTTTTCAACATTTTGGGCAGCCCTCCCAAGCGGTGAATTTATCATAAACGATGCCGAACTGCATAAAAATCTTGCCGATTATATGGTGTATTTGCTTTTCAACAGAATTGGCGCCGTTGTAGAAAGTAAGCATGGGAGGGATTACGGTGCAGCCGCTGTCGGCGGCTTCTTTGATATTGCGCAGATGTATCCTGCTCAAAGGCATCTCCCGCGGCACGATGACCACCCGGCGGTTCTCCTTTAGGCAAACGTCCGCCGCCCGGAGCAAAAGGTTGCCGGCAAACCCGGCCGCGATGCCGGCGACCGTCTTCATGCTGCACGGGACGACAATCATGCCGTCGGTTCTAAAAGAGCCGCTCGAAACGCTCGCCGCCATGTTTTTGTTGTCATGGTTGCAGTCGGCCAGCGCCGTGATTTCGGCAATGTCAAGATTTGTTTCGCAGGCGAAATTTTTAACCGCGCCTTCGGTAATTATCAGATGTTTTTCGCAATTGGGAACCGACTGCAGGGCTTTCAACAGCTCATAGCCCATAATTACGCCGCTCGCCCCTGATATGCCAACTATCAAACGCATTTTAACACCTCTGAAGGCCACCTAAGAATGGCCAAATGCGGAGCGCGCCACGGACGGCAAGCGTCCGCGCCGCCTCCTTGCCGCCTGTGGATGCGGGGGCATCGGGGTGGGTCAGCTCGGTAACAATACCTGCTTTTTATATTACCATAATCCGAGCAATTTCCAATAGGGCACTTCCAACACAACCGTCATAATATAAATGACCACAATGAACGGTACGCCCAAACGAATGGTTTCCTTCTGCGTATACATGCCGTTGCTTTCGCCCATGCCCACCAGCATGTTCAAATGCTGGAACGGCAGCACATAATGGCTGGCCACCGCCGAATAAGCCAGAAGGGCCGGGATCAGCGTGTTAACGCCCATCGGCTTGGTAAAGGTCAGCATGGCGGGTATGACAATGCCCATGACGGCGATGACGCTGCCCAGCAGCATGTGGATAACAATGGAAACCGTCGCGATAAAAGCGGCCAAGACATAAGGGTTCTCCGGTACGGAAGCGGGCAGCACCGTCTGGGCGATCCAGGCGTTCATGCCGGTCGTGCCGCCGACACGTCCGATCGCCACCGCCGCCGTCAGAAAGAGCAGGACGTGTATCGGCACGCCGGCCCAGCTCGCGGGCGTCAGTACGTCGCCTATTTTCGGCATGCTCATGGCCATGGCGATAAAGAAAGTTACCCAGCCGACATCTATGCCGTGGAGCGTATCGGTCATCCACAGGACAATGGCGAGGCCAATCCAGAAAGCGGCGCGCTTTTCCTTGGCGCCCATCGGCCCCAAAGCCGCCAGCTTGGCGCGCATTTCTTCTTTGTTGATGCTGATTTCCTTTGACGGCTTGAACAAAGCCACAACCATAAAGCAGGTAATTATACTGACAACGATGCTGGGCGGGCCCATCAGTTTAAACCAGCCCAGCCAGCCCAACTGCTGGCCGGACAACGACACGGCCAGCGGGCTTATGGCGGCGTCGCCGGTCAGGAAGATCAAAGATACCGGCACGGAAGCCGCGAAAACCGAAAAGCCTATTTTTACTGCGTCCTCGCGCGGTATGGCCGCGCTTTTTATAACGACCGCCATAACCGACATGATCAAAAAGGCGCGCGGCCAAGGATGCGGAATCAGCAGGCTCAAAATAAAAGTAAGGACAAAGCTCGCCACAATAATGCTCTTGAAGGACGTCACATACGATATGATAAATTTATAGGCGATACGTTCGCCCAGGCCGGAGTCCTTGACCGCTCCGGCGATGAGATAGGCGCCGATGATCAAATACATCAAAGTGCCTGTCCAAGTGGAAAATATCATGGCCGGTTTTTCCACATTGAAAACAACCAAAAGCACCAGATACAGGCCGGAAATATAGCCTGACTGCGCAATTTGGAAGCCCCAGAAAATTACCGTCATGAAAGAAAGCGCCATGCATATCTGCCCGGCACGGCTAAGGCCGTCTATATTTACGCCGGCAATGGCCGCCGCGACCGCTATGCCCAAAACGAGCCCTATCAACGGTTTGTTTTTGCCCATGACTTTACCTCCTTAATTATTTTCAAAAACCGGGGGAGCAAACCGTACTCGGCCGGCCCCCCCGTTTAATTATGTTTAAATGCCGCTTATTTCGTCTTGAGCGCGGGAACCGGCGGAATCTGCTGCAAGCCGGGGATGTTTTCCGGTTTGAGCTTGAACACGTCGTTCACGTGCACGTCTTCGGTAGATCTCCACGAATAGTCGCAGGTTTCGCACACATACACTTCCCAGGCGCTGCCGACGGGCGCTTTGGTCATTACCCTGACCGTGTCGGCATCACAACGTTTGCATTTCATAAAGCATTGCCTCCTCTTTTTTGTTTAAATTCTATTGTTTTCCTATTTGCCCGACGCTTCCATCAATTTCTTGATGGTTTCTTCCCATTTGGGGGTGGCGGGCGACGGTTTGAGCAATTCCACCGAACGCGGGTTGGGTTCCGGCGGCACCGGGGTGGTCGCGTCTATAATGAGTTTGTCGTGCATCCCGGCCGGATTGGAGGAAGGATCGAGCGGCATGCCGGCGCAGTTTGGAATCACGACGACGTCCTTGCTCGGTTTTACCCTGGTCGTCAGCGCCCACATTACTTGCTCTAAGTTAAACGGGTCGACAAATTCGTCAACGACGATGATGATTTTGGAGTAAGGCATGCCGTGCGGCGTCGAGAGCAGCCGGAAAGCGACTCCTTTGCCAAACCCGCCGTAGCGCACTTTGGTCGATATAATAGTGCCTATGCCGTGGGTGTACATGGCGTTGACCGCCTCAACCTCGGGCAGGCTGGCTTTCAGTTGCTTGTAAAGCGGCACGGAGGTGTTAAGGGCCATCAAATAGTCAATCTCCGTCCAGGGCATGCCGAGATACAGGTTTTCAAAGATCGGGTTGGTTCTGTGGGTAATGCGGGTTATTTTTATTTCGCACTGGTTCCTGGCGCCGGAATAAGAGCCGGGAAACTCGCCGAAAGGCCCTTCGCAGGTACGTACCCTCGGGATAATGTAGCCTTCGAGCACGACTTCGGCATGTGCCGGCACATAAAGGTGTTCCGCCGCATCGGCTTTGACGATTTCGGTGGGTACGCCGTCCTGCAAGGCGCCAACGAATTCGTACTCGTTCTGGTCGTAGGCGACCGGGGTAGAGGCCATGAAAGTTACCAGCGGGTTGTTGCCGAGCGCGATGGCGATGGGCAACGGTTCGTTGACTTCTTCCGCTTTCCTTAGCTGAATGGCGATGTCATGGAAAGGCAGCGCCTGGATGCCGACCCGGTCGATATCCTTGACTTGGATGCGGTAGGTGCCTACGTTCAATTTATTGAGGTCATCCGGGAATTCCGGGTCGCCGGTAACGACCGAGGCTTTGGAGATGAAGAACCCGCCGTCTTGGTCGTTGATCCTGTAAAGCGGCAGAATTTCAAAAATATTGATGTTCTCCGTAATGGTGTTTTCTTTGCAGAGGGCTTGGCTGCGGGAGACAATTTTCGGCGGGACCGGGAATTTGTCCCAGCGGCGGTTCAATTCGATGAACTGTTCCTTGACCGGCGTGTTTTTCGGCATGCCCAGCATGAGCGCATGGTTTTGCCATGACCCATGGACATTGGTAACCACGGAATACTTGTAACCTTTGACCTTTTCAAACAAAACCGCCGGCTTGTCCTTCATGTTCGCGCAGGCGCGCCCCGCCGCGCCGATATCCGGTTCCGGGCTTACCTCTTCCTTGATGCGGACAAGCTGGCCTTCCTCTTCCAAAGTTGCGAGAAACTCTCTCAGGTCTTTGTAAACTTTTGCCATAAAAAATACCTCCTTGTTTTTTGTCTTTCCCCCACGGGATGGGTAAGTTACTGTTAAAATATATAGCCAATGTTGAAAATTGGCAATTCTATAAATTATTCCGTCTATTCCGATAAAGAAATTCCCGATAGGCATAATGAAATTCCTCCCGGGAATAATTGCCGTCCAAGCCGCCCACAGCCGCGAAGTTTTGTCCGACATAAATTGTTGCCGCAAAAATCCATCTGTAATATCATAATTATAAGCTGCAATTCAGCAATATCGGCGGGAGGCGATCAATGATGAATATAAGCCAGTTGAAATGTTTTATGGCCATTGCCAAAGCCAAAAGTTTTTCCATCGCCGCCTATGACCTTTTTCTTTCGCAGTCGGCCGTTTCCAAGCAAATAAAATCTTTGGAGGACGAGCTGGAAGTCGTCCTTTTCAAAAGGGAACACCAGAAAATATCGCTCACGGAAGCGGGCGACGCTTTCCGGCAATATGCCGATTCCATGCTCCGGCATTATGAAAACATGCTTTTGTCGCTTGAGCAGTACCAAGTTTCCGCGCAGTCGACCATCGCCATGGGATCCATCCCGGTGGTTTCTTCTTACGGCATATCCAACCAGATCGCCGTTTTTAACGGCAGGCAGACCCGCAACATTTCTTTCGACATGCACGAAAACTCCCAAAGCGCGGTGCTGAAAGAGCTGCAGGACGGCATAGTCGATATCGCGCTGGTCCGTCTGGAGTCTATCGCCAACAGGGACGACTACGACATCATCCCCTATGTTTTCGACCATATATCGCTTGTCTGCCACAAAAACAATCCGCTGGCCGCAAAATCGTCGGTTTCGCTCAAAGAGGCAGCCAGCCAGCAACTGCTCCTCTTGGACAGGCAGTCGGCCATCCACCATATCGTCATGTCCGAATTTGAACGCCAGCAGCTTTCCGTCAAGATAAAGTTTCAAACGACCCGGCATAAAATACTCATGTCAACGCTGGCGTCCACCGTTTCCTATGTTTCCCTGGCGCCGCCGCGTCTGGTCGATTTCGGCATTTTCCCCAACTTGGTGGTCGTCCCGCTGGACGAGAGCCTGACAAGCTGCGTAGCCCTGATAAAACACAAAAGCAAAAAGCTCAACAGGATCACCGGCGCGTTCTGGGAATATTGGCGTACGGAGTGCGCGCTGCCCGATGCCGGGGCCAAGTAGGCTTTCCGCTCAAAAACCGTATTTATGCAAAAAGAACCGGCGATTTGGCGTAAAAAAGGGAAGGCAAAGAAATGGCAGGATCGTTAATTGCCAAGAATTTCCTCTCATTCACGCATGGATTTCCCGCAAAACTATAGTCAAATAGCATTGAAAATGTGACAGTAAATTGATAATATAAAATTGCTATGAGCTATGATAAAAAATATAGAAAACGGACAATTGAATATCTGAACGCTGGACACACATACAGA
>JAISLQ010000052.1 GCA_031290885.1 Acidaminococcales bacterium | reverse complement strand
ATGCCAAATCCGGCAAAAAGAAAGTGGAGATCGACGATGCCGCGCCGCTTGAATACACGATGAACTCCCAAAAAAAGTGCGGCGACACGGAACTCGCCTATGCGGAGTTCGCCAAGCTGAAACAGCTTCCGGGAACTTTTGTCAGGCAATTCACAGTGACCGTCAGTGAAAAGGCAAACCCTGACAACTATATGGAAATTACGACGGCCAAAGTGTCTTGGGATACGGATAATTTACAGTCAATGGCTGATCTTATCCGTGAAACAGCCTTTGCCGGAAAAGAAGTCGAGGTTGAGTTCGAATACAAAACGATACTGTTTGCCACAGGCGCGGCGTTCAAACAATGGGTCGAGATAAACAAACTCGACGCGAGCGAGCTTTATAAAAATGGAACTTTCAAATAACAATGAAAAAGCGAACCTACGGCTTCGGCGTAGACCCGGCGCAAAGCGAGAACCATTTCTTTGTGCTGTCGCGCCCGAAACCTCCAAACGCGGTTTCCCCGCCGATACAAATATACGAACGATACTCCTGGACGCAGGGCGACGAGCAGATTTTAACCGATGCGGACGTGCTGAGGATTGAGATATCCAAGCACAAATGGAGCCAGGTCAAGACCGCGCTTGCAAACGAGTTTAATGCCCGCCTGAAAAAAGACGGCCTAAAAATCGGCAAGTTTCCCGCCGTAGGCGGCGCGCCTGTTGAACGGCTGTTCGGCAAAGAAATGATGGCGCTTCTTTGGGCTATCGAGGACTGCGACCCGTCCGTCATCACGACAGCCGTGCGAAACTGGAAAGGGCTTATGCCGGAGGAGCGCTGGTGGCTCTACACGATGACCAACGCGGCGACGGGAGAACTCAAAGACCGCAGGGGCTGGCGCAAGGCGCTCATGTACGCGCTTTGCGAGAACCCGGTCATCGAACCCCGACAGCACACGCTGTTCGATGACCGCTTCTGGGAAGGGAGATCTTGAATATGTTAGATCGGAACGAGATAAAAAAAGCTGTCGGCGCCATCGCGCCCAGATATGGCATTCAAAGCGTTTACCTTTTTGGTTCTTACGCGAGGGGAGACGCCGACGAAAACAGCGACTTGGACTTCCGTATCGTCGGAGGAAACATTCGTAATTTATATGACATTGCCGCCCTGCGGCTTGATCTGGAAGAAGCCCTGGGCCGCGAAGTGGACGTGGTATTGACTGAGAATATCCGGGATTCTTTCTACCAAGCAATACGCGACGAGGAGGTGCCGTTGTATGGCGGAGCATAACAAGAACCTCCATATCGTTGCCCGGATTCAAGAGTACTGTGCTGAAATCGATGCAATGACCGAACGTTTTGGCAAAACGCAAGTTGCGTTCAGCGCGGATTTCGCATATCGCAGCGCCTGCGCCATGTGCGTTTTGCAAATAGGCGAACTGGCGGCGCGGCTCACCGACGACTTTCGCGACCGGCACAACGGCGTACCGTGGAAGCTGATTCGGGCAATGCGAAATGTCTTTGCCCATGACTACGACAATATGAATATCGCCCAGACTTGGACTACCATCACAACAGACATACCGCGCTTGAAAGAGTATTGCGGCGAGATTCTGCGGATGGAGGGATATGGGGAAAGCGAGGACAAGGCATGAGCGGCGTACAATCGTTTATAGAAAAACAATTCCCCGTCTCTAAGCTTTCAAAAGAGAGCTACAAGGAGCGAAAAGCTGTACAAAGTCAAACATTGACGGGCTTGGGCAAGTGGTGGGGACGCAAGCCGCTTGTGCTTGTCCGCGCCGCGATACTCGGTTGCCTTATGCCCGCAAGCGACAACCCGCGTCGCGATATGGAAATCTTTCTGAAAATAATGAGTATGGACGACAGTGGATTATAGCAACGCCACAAGACCTGGGAGGAAAAGAGTGATAACTATTGGCATGAACGGGAAAAGGAGCTTTACCGCGATTTTGACAAGCTAGGCTATGACGAGCGGCTTAAATCCTGCGTTCGCCCGGAACAGTTTGAGCGACCTGCGGACGACCACGCGTGGCGTGAGATAAATCATCACCTTGGCGTTCACGCTTACAATCTGCGAGATTTAACGCGTCAGCTATCCGAAAAACGCTTCGGGCAGATCGCGACGGTCGGAGACTGCTTCTGCGGCGGCGGTTCGATACCCTTTGAAGCGGCGCGGATGGGGCTTGACGTGTACGCTTCCGACCTCAATCCCGTCGCGGGGCTTTTGACGTGGGCGGCAATCAACATCTGCGGCGCGAGCTACGCGGAGATAGAAGAAGTAAAAAAGTTTCAACAAGAAATCTATGACGCGGTAGATAAGGAGATTGCCGAACTCGGCATAGAGCATAACGAAAAAGGCGACCGCGCGGTATCATATCTGTATTGCGTCGAAGCGGTTTGCCCGGAGTGCGGAATAAAAGTTCCTATGGCGCCATCGTGGGTTATCGGCAAGGGCACAAAAACAATTGCGATGCTCGCGAAAAGCGGCAACCGCTACGATATTGACGTAAAAATGAGCGCCACCGCCACCGAAATGAAAGAGGCCGAAAACGGTACCGTGACCTCGAAGGGGTTAGTCTGCCCGCATTGCGGAAAAACCACGCCGATTAGCGTTCTTCGCCACGACCGCAAGGATGAAAACGGCGACACTGTTTACGGACTGCGCCGTTGGGAGAAAAGCGAGTTCGAGCCGCGACCCGACGATGTTTATCAGGAACGGCTTTACTGCGTCAAATACGAGAAACCCGCAAAGGAAAAATCACGCGCTGAACGCTATTATCGCGCTCCGAACGAGCGGGATATTGCGAACGAGGAAGATGTGCGCCGTATCGTTGCGCAAAATATTGTCAAATGGCAGGAGCAGGGACTTGTGCCAAGTATGGAGATTGAATCTGGTTACAATACAGAGCAGCTTATTCGTGAACGTGGCTGGACGCACTGGAACCATTTGTTCAATGCGTGGCAGCTGTTCTTGCTGAGCCGCTTGATCCGGTCTGTCAAAAAGGCGGAAAATAGTATACTTATAGCAATTTGACATAATGCATACTATATATTATTCTGTAAGCGCCTAAAAGGATGGTGGTATTTACAGAATGCCTGGACCATTATCAAATGATCTACGCAAGCGGATCATCGAAGC
>JAISLQ010000051.1 GCA_031290885.1 Acidaminococcales bacterium | reverse complement strand
GCCCGGCGCTTGTCAAGTGGTTTTTGCAATTTGCCGGTTTTGGAGATTGCGCTTTTCCCGCGTGCGCGAGAAAGTTTTTATATCGCGTTTGCGCGAAGGCGATTTAACTTCGGCGGCGGGAGCGCGGCAGACGCCGCCGCGCCCGGCATGATTTTAGGTTTTGCGGTCCGCCGCAAGGAAATTTTTCCCCAAGCAACCCTTGGCAAAATAGTTATAAAGTTGACAAAGCGGGGTTGCCCGTGATAGAATTTCAACAAACAACATACAGGCTTTGATGGAGAGAAAGACGATGCCGATGCCGGTTGCCAGAGACCCTGCGGCAGGTGCGAGCAGGGCCCGTTAGGCGCGTGTAAATACACTCCTGAGCCGGCGCCGCGTCCAAGCGGCGCCCGGATCGCCGCCGTTACAAGGCGCGCCGAGCGACAGCCGGGTTTTTCGGCTGTAATAAGGGTGGTACCGCGGGAGTTTTAGCTTTCGTCCCTTGAACATTGACTGTTTTGTTCAGGGCGCGGGGGCTTTTTGTTTTGAAGGAAAGCATCCGCCCCGGGGATTTCCTTGAGACTGATTTACTGAAATAAGGAGGAAAAACCAATGCCAAACGATCAAAGCGAAGAAAAAGTAACCTTTTTTTCCGGCGAAAACATCCCGCTGGAAATGCACAAAGTCCGCATGGTGCAGCGCGTCAACCTTCTGCCGGTCAACGAGCGGCTGCGCGCCGTGCAGGAAGCCGGCAACAACACCTTTCTCCTGAAAAACCGCGACGTTTTTCTGGACATGCTGACCGACAGCGGCGTCAACGCCATGAGCGACGCGCAGTATGCGGCCATGCTTACGGCTGACGACAGCTACGCCGGGTCGGAAACATTTTTCCGCCTGTCTGCCGCGTTAAGCGATGTATTCGGCACAAAATATTTCCTGCCGGCGCATCAGGGCCGGGCCTGCGAAAATATTATCGCCAACGCTTTCGTTGCCGAAGGCAAATATACGATAATGAACTATCATTTTACCACAACCAAAGCGCACATAACCCGCTTGGGCGGAAAAGTCGTCGAAGTCTGCTCCCCCGGCGCGACCAACGCTGTCAGCGGCGACCCTTTCAAAGGCAATTTCGACCTGGACTTGCTCAAAGCCGCCGTGGAAAAAGCCGGGGTTGGCAATGTCGCCTTCGTGCGCATTGAATCCGGCACCAACCTTATAGGGGGGCAGCCGGTGTCTTTGGCGAACATGCGCGAAGTCTCGGCCTTCTGCCGTTCGCGGGGGATACTCCTGATCCTTGACGCCAGCCTGCTCGCCGACAACCTCTACTTTATCAAGGCCCGGGAAGCGTCCTGCGCCAACCGGCCGCTTAAAGACATAGTGCGGGAAATCGCCTCGCTCATGGACATATCTTATTTTTCCGCCCGCAAGCTGGGCTGCGCGCGCGGCGGCGGCATAATCACGTCCAATGCCGAGTATTATAAAAAACTGCGTCCCCTGGTTACCCTTTACGAAGGATTTCTTACCTACGGCGGCATGTCGGTGCGCGAAATGGAGGCCATTGCCGTGGGGATAAAAGAAACGCTTGATTTTAACGTGATAAACCAAACGCCGATTTTCGTCGAGGCTTTGGGCAAAATGCTCACGGAAAACGGCGTGCCGGTCGTTACCCCGTTCGGCGGCCTGGGCTGCCATGTGGACGCTTCAAGGTTCGTTGGCCATATCCGGCAGGAAGAATACCCGGCCGGCGCCCTGGCCGCAGCTATCTACATCGTCGGCGGCATTCGCGGCATGGAACGCGGCACCTTGTCCGAGCAAAGAAATCCCGACGGCACGGAAAAAGTATCCGACATGGAATTAGTGCGCCTGGCCATTCCCAAACGGGTATTTACCTATTCGCAGATGAAATTTGTCGCCGACCGCCTGTCCTGGCTGTATAAAAACCGTGCCTGCATCGGCGGATTGGAATTTGAAGAAGAACCTGAAATGCTGCGGTTTTTCTTTGGGCGGCTGCGCCCCATCGGCGACTGGCAGGAACGGCTTGCCGCAAAGTTTTGCGCCGATATGCCCTCCGGCCTGTAACGCCCCTGCCGCCAACGGCCGTCCGGCTAAAGGCGGGCGGCGGTTGGCCGGATCAGCCTGCCGGCGCAAGCCGCTCCCTTCGGCGGACGGTCTGCCGCGGCGCCGATAGCGCTGCCCCGCCAATTCAGCGTTGCGCAATGGACGGGCGGGCAGCGTGAGCTTATGGGAAACAATTGGCCGGCCATATAAAATGCGCCATATTTAATCGGCATTTCAATGGCCCGGAGTATTACTGCGCGGCAAGCGGCGTTTTCAGGGGCAAAAGCGGTTTTGTGCCGCCCTTTATGCGGCCCATCCTAAAGGAAAAGTTGATAAACTGTTCTGTTGTGTGGTACAATGTTCCCATTATGAACCTAGTTCGTCCCCCGCAAAAACTGATTTTTCCGGGAAGCGGCCCCCTTTGATTATTGTCGGGCTTTTGGCCTTCATTGCCTTTCCGCTGCGGCCTAAAGAAGCGGGAAGCGGCGGGTTTTTTGCCGTTTCGGGCTGCGCCGGGAAGCTTTGCGCCGCTTCTTTTGAAACTTTTTGTTTTCATGGCGGCCGGCAGGTCAACCCGGTTTCAGCTTGAATATTTAAATAGCGGCGGCAATTTATTTTCGGGGAGGAACGGCTATGGATTTGACAAAATGCAGAAGCGCATTTAAGGCGTATGATTTGCGCGGCAAGGTACCGGACGAATTGAACGAGGAAATGGCTTACCGCATCGGCAGGGTTTTCGCCGGCCTGCTTACGGCAAAGAAGGTGGTTTTAGGGCGTGACGCGCGGCTTTCCGGCGAGAGCATACAGAACGCTTTGGCGGAAGGCTTGACGGACGCCGGCTGTTCTGTTTTGGATATAGGGCTTTGCGGCACGGAGATGGTGTATTTCGCCACTACTTTCCTGAAAGCGGACGGCGGCGTTATGGTTACGGCCAGCCACAATCCCAAAGAATACAACGGCATGAAATTTGTGCGGGAAGGCTCGCGCCCGATTTCCAGCGACAGCGGCCTCATGGAGATCGCCGACCGCGCGCTGGCGGGCAGTTTTACGCGCGGCGCGCAGGACGGGCCGGAAAAGGGCCTTGTTACCAAGGTGGATGTGATGGGGGACTATATCGGGCATCTTTTGAGCTATGTTGATTCCGGCGCTTTAAAGCCGCTGAAGATAGTGGCGAACGTGGGCAACGGCTGCGCGGGCGCGCCGCTTGAACAGTTGGAAAGGCGCCTGCCGTTCAAATTTGTCAAACTTTACAGCCAACCTGACGGCAATTTCCCTAACGGCGTGCCCAATCCGATCCTGCCGCGAAACCGTGCGGAGACAGCCGCCGCCGTCAAAAGAGAAAAAGCCGATTTGGGCGTGGCCTGGGACGGCGATTATGATCGTTGCTTTTTGTTCGACGCGGACGGCGAATTTATTGAAGGCTATTATATAGTAGGCATACTGGCGGAGGCTTTTTTGCGCAAGGTGCCCGGAGCCAGGATAATCCACGATCCGCGCCTTATATGGAACACGTTGGAGACGGTAAAGAGATTGGGCGGAGAAGCGGTTGAATGTAAAAGCGGGCACGCCTTCATAAAAGAAAAAATGCGCCAGGTGGACGCCGTTTACGGCGGCGAGATGTCGGCGCACCATTATTTCAAAGACTTTACTTATTGCGACAGCGGCATGTTGCCTTGGCTGCTGATAACCGAATTGATGTGCGTGTCCGGCAAGCCTTTGTCCGAAATGGTCGGCGAATGTATCGCCAAGTTCCCTTGCAGCGGAGAAATAAACAGGCGGGTGAAAGACGGCCCCGGCGTGCTTGCCCGCATCAAGGAAAAATACGCCGGGCTCGGCAAGGCGGAAGAAGTGGACGGCATAAGTTTTGAATTCAGCAAATGGCGTTTCAATGTCCGCATATCCAATACCGAGCCGGTAGTGCGGCTGAACCTGGAAACGCGCGCCGACCGGGCGCTCATGGAAGAAAAAACAGCGGAATTGCTGGCGGTCATCGGCGGCGAGCCCGATTGAAGGTTTAGATTTTGCGAAGGGCGGCGGAACGCGAAAGCAATGAAAAAAATCACCAAAGTAATAATCCCGGCGGCGGGCCTGGGCACGCGCCTCTTGCCGGCAACCAAGTCGCAGCCGAAAGAGATGCTGCCCATAGTAGATAAGCCGGCCATCCAGCATATCATAGAGGAAGCCCTGCTTTCGGGGATAGAAGAAATCCTCATAATCACCGGGCGCAACAAGCGCGCGCTGGAAGATTATTTCGACCGGGCGGTTGAGCTGGAACTTTTGCTGGAAAAGCAGGGCAAAGAAGAACTGCTGCAAGCCGTGCGGGACATTGCCGATATCCCGATACACTATATCAGGCAAAAGGAAGCTTTGGGGCTCGGCCACGCCGTGGCCGCCGCCCGCCAGTTTATCGGCGGCCAGCCCTTCGCCGTGATGCTCGGGGACGACATAGTGGACGCAAAAACGCCATGCCTTAGCCAATTGCTGGATGTCTACGGGGAATACGGCGGCAGCGTGATCGGCGTGCAACCGGTACCCAACTCCCAAGTGTCGAATTACGGCATAGTAAACCCGGCCGAACGGATCAAAGACGCTGTCTGGCGGGTTGCCAGCCTTGTGGAAAAACCGCCGGCGGAAGAAGCCCCCTCCAATCTGGCTATATTGGGACGCTATATTATCCGGCCGGGGATATTTCCCCTGCTGGCCAAAGCCAAGCCCGGCGCGGGCGGCGAGATACAGTTGACCGATTCGCTTTCCGCCCTGGCGCGCAAAGAAAAAGTTTTCGCCTTCAATTTTTCCGGGCGCCGTTATGATATTGGCAGCAAGAAGGGCTTTTTGGAAGCCACGGTGGATTTCGCGCTCAAAGACCCGCAGCTGCGCGATGATTTCCAGCGATACTTGAGCAAGGCCGTAAAGGGCAATCATACATAGAAAGGCGCGTAGACTATGCGAGACGACACGTTGGCCAATGCCGCCGGGATCTCCTTTGTTTATAACAACTTATATGGCGACAACATGGTAAGCGGCGCCATGTTGGCAGAAATATCGGACAAGATCAAAGCCGCTGCGTCCGCCGTTGCCCACATGCGCAAAAGCGGCGAGGTAAAGGGCCATCTGTCCAAAGACGGGCAGCCGGAAAAGGTTTTGTTCAGCCAACTGCCTTATGTGGAAAGAGGCCATATAAACACGCCGGAATCCATGGACGCTCTGGCGGCTTTCGGCGCCGGTTTAAGAAACCGCGTGGACGCCGTAATATCTTTCGGGATAGGCGGTTCTTTTTTAGGCAACAAAGTGCTTTTCGACGTAGGTTGCGGCGAATTTTGGAATCAAAAAGGGCGGGATAGCCGCAGCGGCTGGCCGCAGTTTTATTTCAGCGGCAACAATGTCGACGGGGCGCGCACGGACGCGCTTTTGCGGGAGATCGCGGCGCAAGCGCGGGCGCTGAAAGAAAACGGCGCCCGCCGGCTTTACAAAATTTCGCTTATCGTCATTTCAAAGTCCGGCGCGACCTTGGAGACCATGGCTTGTTTCATGTACGCGCTGGCGGAACTTGACAAACAAAAAGATGTTTTGGAGGTTGAAGTAACGGCGGTTACCGACCCGGCGGAAGGCGCGGGGGAAACTTTGCTGCACAAACTGGCGCGCGAGAACGGCTGGCGGCTGTTTTGCGTGCCGGACGGCGTGGGCGGGCGCTTCAGCGTATTCAGCGACGTCGGCTTGGTTACCGCTGCGGCGGTTGGGCTTGATTTCAAAAACTTCCTCGCCGGGGCCAGGGACATGGACAAAGCTTGCCAGTCTGACGACCCTTATGAAAACATGGCGCTTTTAAACGCCGCGCTGAAGTTTCTGGCGGCGGAAAAATTCGGCCGCGACATGGAAGTATTCATGCCCTACGCCGACAGCCTGAAATCGCTGGCGGAATGGTACATCCAGCTTTTGGCCGAGTCGCTTGGCAAAGGGCGTACCCGGGACGGACTGCCGGCGCATTACGGGCGCACCCCCATCGCCGCGGTCGGCACGACCGACATGCACGCCCAGACCCAGCAACATCAGGAAGGGAAACTTAACAAAGTCGTGCAGTTCGTCAAAGTTGCCGCCTGGGACAACGATCCCGCAATCCCCAACTATTTTCCGCAGGAAAGCGCGCTTGGCAAAATTTCCGGCGTTACTTTCAGCAAGGCGATGAATGCCGCGCTGGAGGCGAACGCGGAGGCTTTGGCCGGCAACGGGCGTTTCTGCGCCGTGTTTGTCCTGCCCCGGCTGAATCTTTACTATCTGGGTGCCCTCATGTACCTCTTGGCGCTCTCGATCGCCTACGAGGGAGAATTGGCCAATGTGGACGCTTTCGACCAGCCGGGCGTGGAGGCATACAAAAAAATACTGAAGGTAAAAATGGCCGCTTTGCAAAAATAGCTTTTGGAGACAAATGCAACATGAAAATCCTCATAGCTGACGGTTGTACGTTTGTCCGCGAAGGAATCAAAAGCATTTTGCGGGCGGAAAAGGACATGCATGTGGCCGGGGAAGCGGAAGACGGGGAAATTGCGGCAAAATTGGCCAAAGAACTGAAGCCCGACATCGTGCTGCTTGACAGCGGGCTGCCGAAAATGGGCGGATTTGAGCTGAATCGCCGTTTGCGCGGCCATTGCAAAGTAATTTTTATCGCAGGCGAAAAAAACGCCCCCGAAGCGGATCTTTCCCGCATAGAAGCTGCCGGCTGCCTGCGCGGGAATATTCCGGCCGCTTCGTTGGCCGGCGCCCTCCGCGAAATAAAAGGCGACGGCGCGGATTGGGCAAAGGGCGCCAAACCTTCGCCGCCCGGCGCAGGCGGGGCAAAAGAGATCCGGCTGACCGCGCGGGAGATGGAAATATTGCAATTGATCGGCTGCGGCATGAACAACCGGGACATTGCCGGAAAACTTTATTTAAGCGAAAAAACCGTCAAGAACCACTTGACCAACATATTCAAAAAACTCAAAGTTCATGACCGTACGCAGGCCGTGCTATATGCTTTGAAAAACAAAATGGTTTCGCTGTGAAGCGGCGCCGGAGGGCAAGATAGCGTCCTTGCCGCGACCGGCCAAGCCGCGTGGCGCCCCGCCTCGGCCCAAGGGCGCTTCCGGCAAGCGGCTGGCGCCGCTGCGCCGAATATTTTCATGCAGGGCATGCCGGCAAGATTTTTAGCCGAAGGCGCGCAAAAAAGCGCCGACAAGCGGCCGCCGCCGATGGCGGCTTGTTTTGCCAAGGGGGGCGTTTTTGTCATTGGAAGAAATATTAAAGGGCCTTAACGCCGAACAGGAAAGGGCCGCCAGGCACACTAACGGGCCGCTTCTTGTGCTGGCCGGCGCCGGCTCGGGCAAGACGCGCGTCCTTACGTCGCGCATAGCCTGCCTTTTGGCGGGCGGGGTGCGCCCTTGGCGGGTGCTGGCGATTACTTTCACCAACAAAGCGGCGCGGGAGATGAAAGAGCGGGTAGAGAGGCTGGTCGGCGCCGCCGCCAAAGACATCTGGCTTTATACTTTCCATTCTTTCTGCGCGCGCTTTTTGCGCACGGAAATATCCGCGCTCGCGGGATACAACCGCAATTTTGTCATATATGACACGGCGGACTCGCTGAACGTACTGAAAAGCTGCCTCAAGGAGCTGAATCTGGACGATAAGCGTTTCAAGCCCGGCAGCGTGCTGGAGGCAATATCCACCGCTAAAGCCGCGCTGCGCGGCGCGGCGGAATTCAGCCAAAACGCCGGCGGTTTTTATGAAGGCAAAATCGCCGGCCTTTACGAAATGTACGAGCGCAAGTTAAAAGAGAGCAACGCGCTGGACTTTGACGACCTGCAGCTTTTGACCGTGCGCCTTTTGAGCAAGGATGCCGAAGTCCGGGAGCGCTGGCAGGACAAGTTTCTCTATGTGCTTGTCGATGAGTATCAGGACACCAACAGGCCGCAATATCTGATAACGCGCATGCTTTGCGACAAAACGCGCAACCTTTTCGTCGTCGGGGACATCGACCAGAGCATTTACGCCTGGCGGGGCGCGGACATAAGAAACATTCTCGACTTTGAGACGGACTACCCGGAAGCGCAGACGATTAAATTAGAGTGCAATTACCGTTCTACCCGCAATATATTGGATGCCGCCAACGCGGTGATCAAAAACAACGCGCAAAGAAAGCCCAAATCGCTTTGGACGCTCAATGAGGCGGGCGCGGCGCTTGTTTATTGCCGCGCCGCCAACGAGCGCGCCGAAGCGCGGTTTGTGGTGGAGAAAATGATGGCTTTGCGGCGCGGCGGCGACAAATACGGTTCTATGGCGGTGCTTTACCGTACCAACACTCAGTCGCGCGTTTTTGAGGAAATGCTGATAAGCGGCGGCGTCCCTTACGTAATCGTAGGCGGCCTTAAATTCTACGAGCGCATGGAGATAAAAAACATGATCGCCTATTTGCGGGTGATCTTCAATCCCGGCGACGAAGTGAGCCTTTTGCGGATCATCAATGTGCCGGGGCGCGGGATCGGCGCGGCTACCGTCGCCAAATTGCGAGCCTTTGCCGGCAAGCGCGGCTGCATTTTGTACGACGCTCTGCTTGAGCCGGAAGCGGCGGGGCTTACGGGGCGGCTTGCCGGCAAGATCCGCGAACTGCGCGGCCTTTTGGACGGATTGCGCTCCGGAATGGGCGCCTGGCCTTTGGCTGACCTTTTGGAGCGGATTATGGACGATACCGGTTTCGCCGCGGAACTTAAAGCCGAAAACAGCGTACAGGCGCAAGGGCGGTTGGACAACCTGCGGGAGATGTTGACCGTGGCCCGGGATTTCGCCAAAGAAGAAGACGCTTCCTTGGAAACTTTTTTGCAGCATATCGCGCTGGTGTCGGACATTGACGAGGCCAAAAACAACGAGGACGCGGTTACGCTGATGACGCTGCATTCGGCCAAGGGGCTGGAATATCCGGTGGTGTTCATGCCCGGCATGGAGGAAGGCATCTTTCCCCATGAACGCTCTTTGCGCAATGAAAGCGCGATCGAGGAGGAACGGCGGCTTTGCTATGTCGGCATTACCCGGGCGCGGCGGCTCCTTTTTGTTTCCGGCACGGATTCGCGCTCAATTTACGGACGGACAGTAAGTTACCGGCCTTCGCGTTTTTTGCTGGAAATCCCGAAACAGCTTTTGGACGTTTGCGAAGGGGCAAAGGCCTTTTTGCCCCCTGCGCCGGCGCAAAGAGCCGCCCCTTGCAACAGTTTGCCGCCGCCCGCGCCGCCGCGGGCGGCGGGCGGCGCCGTGTTCGCGGCGGGAGACAAGGTGAGCCACCCTCGCTTCGGCCTGGGAACAGTCGTCTCTTCCATTGAGCGCGACGGTTTTCAGGAAGTGGCGGCCGCTTTCCCCGGGCAGGGAATAAAAAGGCTCAATACGAAGTACGCGCCGCTGACTAAACTTTATTTTGGCGGCCGGAGTCCAACATGAGAGAAATAGACGCTTTGCGGGCGCAAATCCGCCGACAGGAGTACAATTACTATGTGCTGGACCGCCCGGAAATATCTGACGCCGAATACGACGCGCTCCTACGGCGGCTGCGGGAATTGGAAACGGCACATCCCGAACTTAAAACGGCCGATTCCCCGACGCAAAGGGTAGGCGGCGCGGTCGCGCCCGGTTTTGGCGCGGCGCAGCATATTGCGCCGCTGCTGAGCCTTGCCAACGCTTTCTCCCTTGAGGATCTTGCGGCGTTCGATGCGCGGGTGCGCGGCGTTTTAGGCGGCGAGCCGGTTGAATATGTGGTCGAGCCGAAAATTGACGGCCTGGCGTGCAGCCTGATTTATGAAAACGGCGTTCTGACGCGCGCGGCGACTCGCGGCGACGGTTTTGCCGGCGAGAATGTAACGGCCAACATCCGTACCGTGCGGTCAATACCGCTGAAGCTGCTGGAAGAGAAAGAAACCGCTCCGGCGCTTCTTGACGTGCGCGGCGAGGTTTATATGTCGCGCGACGCTTTCGCCCGGCTGAATCAAGAAAAGGAAGACGCCGGCGAAAACGGGTTCGCCAACCCGCGCAACGCGGCGGCCGGCTCTTTGCGGCAACTTGACCCGGCGGTAACGGCCAGGCGGGAGTTGAGTTTTTTCGCCTACGCGGCCGGGACCGGCGCGCGGGCGTATCATTCGGAAACGCTCGGCATGTTGGCGCGCCTGGGATTTTTGGTGAGCGCGGGTTATAAAGTGATAAAAGATATAAAAGAAGTCGCGCCGCTCATTCAAGAGTACGCCGTTAAGCGGCAAGAACTGCCCTTTGCCATAGACGGCGTAGTGATCAAAGTAAACGACGCGGCGCAGCAGGAGCGCTTGGGCGCGACCGGCAAAGACCCGCGCTGGGCGATCGCCTATAAATTTCCGGCGGAAGAGGCGCAGACCCGGCTGAAAAAAATAATTTTGCGGGTAGGACGCACCGGCGTCGTGACCCCGGCCGCCGAACTCGAACCGGTCAAGCTGTCCGGCAGCACGGTCAGCCGCGCCACTTTGCATAATTTCGACTATGTGGCGCAAAAAGACATACGCGAGGGCGACGCGGTAATCATACACAAGGCCGGCGACATTATCCCCGAAGTAGTGCGGGTGCTGCCGGACAAGCGCCCGCCCGGGGCGCTTCCCTATTCCCCGCCCGGCGCCTGCCCTGAATGTGCGGCGCGCATAGAGCGACGGGAAGGCGAAGTGGCGTTTTATTGTTCCAATCCGCGCTGTCCGGCGCTCGGGCGCGAAAAAATCGTCCATTTTGTTTCGCGCCCGGCCATGGACATAGAAGGGGCGGGCCCTAAGCTGATCGGCGCCTTGACGGAGGCGGGGCTGCTCAAGGACGCGGCGGATCTTTACGCGCTCAAACGGGAGGACATCAGCCAGTTGGAGCGCCAGGGCGACAAATCGGCGGAAAACCTTGTCGCGGCAATCGCCGCCAGCAAAGGGCGCGGCCTCGCGCGGCTGCTTTTCGCCCTGGGGATACGCCATGTGGGGGAAAAGGCGGCCAAAGCATTGGCCGGCCAATTCGCCACGCTTGATCGCCTTTTCGCCGCCAAGGAAGAAGAAATAACATCCCTGCCGGACATCGGCGGCAAAATTGCCGAAAGCATCGTTTCCTGGTACGGCGTTCCCGCCAACGCCGAATTGATCGAGCGCCTGCGGGCGGCCGGCCTTGCGTTTGCGAACCGTCCGCCCCTTGCGGCGGACGGTCCTTTAAAGGGCGAGATTTTCGTCTTTACCGGCGCGCTGGAACGCTTCACCCGCGACGAGGCGGCAGGCATGGTCGAGGCCGCCGGCGGCAAAACGGCGTCCGCCGTAAGCAAGAAAACTGGCTATGTGGTGGCAGGCAAAGATGCCGGCGGGAAATTGGAAAAAGCGCGTTCCTTAGGCGTCAGGGTTTTGCGCGAGGAAGAATTTTTGGCCTTGCTGGGCAAATATTGAGCGTATCCTGCCGTTGCCGGTGAAACCGGCCCGCCCCTTTGCCGCCGTTTTAACGCCGGCAAAGGGGCGGGCCCTGAAACAAAACCGGTTCATCGCCGGCGGCCGCGCCGCCGGCGATTCATCCGCAAATTACCGATAATAACCTTTGCCGCCGCCGCGGCCATAACCGCCGCATCCTTCCTCGCCGCCGCGGCGGCAGCCGCCGTATCTATAGCCGCCGTCATTTTCCAGGCGTTCAATCATCCTCTCGCCCTTCTCTTTTTCTATCCGGCCGGCGGCAACCGCTTTTTGGATTGATGCGATTTCCAGCGCGCGCACTTTATCGAAATAATCGCGCCTGGCTTTGCGGGCGGCTTCTCTCTCCGCCGCGCTTTCGGCGCGGCGCCTCTGCCCGCCGTCCTTAATTTGCGCCAAACGTTCGTCCATCAGCGTGATATGGGCGTCCGCCGCTTGCCGCGACAGGCGGCCGGCGGCGACTTCGCCGTTTAGAAAGTCGGCGCGCAGTTTGTTTTTTTCGGCCACAAACTCGACCCATCCCGCCTTGCGCCCGGGATCAAACTCCCGGACTTGCCGGCCTTCCCGCCCGGGATAAGCCCATCCGGCGGCGCTGAAACAAGTCATTAGTAATACTGCGGCAATACCTGTAAATACTTTTTTCATTTCTTTCACCCCTTAAAATTTTCTGGCGTTCAGAAAACCGGCCAAATTCCCGGCTGCCAGCCGTTAAAAAGGCTTGCCCTTACGGGATCGGCCATGTCTTTGCCGCCGTGCTTATAATATAAAACAAAATTTTGACCAAAAAAAGGCCGTCAAGTGAACTGTTTGTGAACAATAACAGAAAAATCCGGGCGCGGCAAGCAAGCGCCGGCGGGCGCCATTTGCTCAAGGCGCTTTATGTTCCCGCCGCAGGTTTGATATGTTATAATTAACAAAAGCAACCTATGGCCATCCAGAGGGAAAAACATGCGCGTAGTCCTTGTCCAGCCAGAAATACCCGGCAATACCGGCAATATCGCCCGCCTTTGCGCGGCCAGCGGTTCTATCTTGCATCTCGTGCGCCCGCTCGGGTTTTCCACCGAAGACCGTCATTTAAAGCGCGCCGGCCTTGACTATTGGCATCTTGTCAACATTCGTTACCATGATTCGGTTTACGAAGTGCTGAAAGAATATCCGGAGAGCAATTTTCACCTCCTGACCACAAAGGCGGCAAAGAGACATTCGGACGCCGTCTACCGCGCGGACGATCTGTTAGTGTTCGGGCGGGAAACCGCCGGCCTATCGGCGGAGCTGCTGCAAGAACACCCCGGCCGTTGCGTGCGCATCCCCATGAAGGATCCCGCCCGTTCGCTCAACCTGGCCAATTCCGTGGCGGTGGTGGTCTATGAGGCTTTGCGCCAGACGGGTTATGGGGATCTGTCATGAAAACAGCCGAAAAAGCTTTGTTTGGCACGGCCGGCAGCCCGGCGGCGTTTTACGCCGACCGGCTCAGCGCATCCGCCGACATGCCGCGCTGGCTGGCGGACAAAGGCCTGGACGCCTATGAGTATTCCGCCGGGCGGGGAATGCGGCTGCGCGACGATGCCGCCGCCCTGCTCGGCGCGGCAGCGGCGGAGCGCTCCATTGTCCTCAGTCTGCACGCGCCTTATTTTATCAATCTGGCGACAACTGACCAAGCGCAGCAGGAAAAAAATCTCCATTATCTTATGTCTTCCATAAATGCCGCCGCCTTGATGAAAGCGGGCCGGGTGGTTTTCCATGCCGGCGGGCAAGGCAAGGCCGAACGTACGCGCGCTTTCGGCCAGGTCAAAAAAAATCTTGGGGCAGCGCTTGAAGAGTTGTCCCGGCGCGGCATGGACAAGACGACTTTGCTGCCGGAAACAATGGGCAAAAAAGGGCAGATTGGCTCGTTGGCGGAAACGGTCGAACTTTGCCGCCTGTGGCCGGAGATGTTGCTGCCGGCGGTGGATTTCGGGCATCTGCATGCGATAACGGGCGGCGGTTATATAGCCAAAAGCGAATATTTGGCGGCTTTTGACTATATCGGGGAAAATTTGGGGCCGGCGGCGCTGCGAAACTTGCATGTGCATTTCAGTTGCATTGAATTTACCGGCTCGGGAGAAAAGAAGCATTGGAGCTTCTCCGACCCTTACGGACCGCCCTTTGAGCCGTTTATTGAAGCCGTACTGGATTACGGCCTTGCGCCGCTGGTCATCTGCGAATCGGCGGGGACGCAGGACATTGACGCGCAAACTATGAAAAACTACTATATGGAAAGGTTGCCTGAATAAAATGGAGGGATTGCGATGAACGCTTATGATTTGGCCAACCAACTTGCCCGGGCGCTGAAAGAGGGCCAAGAATACAGCAAGCTTTTGGCGGCGAAGAGTGTCTTGGGCGCGGACGGCGACGCGCAAAAAATGGTGAAAGACTTTCTCGCCAAACAAGCGCAGCTGCAATTAGAAACGCTAAGCGGCAAGGAGGCCGCCGCCGGCAAACAGGAACAGCTGCAGAAGCTCTACGAACTTGTCGTCCAAAACCAGAAAGGGCGCGATTATCTGCAAGCGCTTATGCGCTTTCAGCTTTTGCTTGACGATATTTACAAAATTTTGGGCGATGCGGTAAAACCGGTACTGGGCGAAGAAAAAAGTGATTGAGGAAGGATTTTTGACCGCGCTGAAAAAAACCGGCGTGAAATACGCGACAGACGAGCCCATGTCCAAACATTGCTCTTTCCGGGCGGGCGGCCCGGCCGACGTTTTGGCCATGCCCGGCGACGAGGAGGAAATCGCCGCAGTCGCCGCCTTGGCCCAAAATTACGATCTGCCGTTGACCGTGCTTGGCAGCTGCACGAACGTTTTGGTAAAAGACCGCGGCATACGGGGGGTTACGCTTAAAATTGGCGGCGGGCCCACAAAAGTCCTGATCCTGGAAAACGGCATGTACTGCCAGGCCGGCCTGCCGCTTTCCGCCGCCGCGCAAAAGGCGGCGGCGTCCGGGCTGGCCGGCCTGGAATTTCTTTACGGCATACCGGGCAGCGTGGGCGGCGGCGTTTGCATGAACGCCGGCGCTTACGGCGGGGAAATAAAAGATTTTATCGTCGAAGTTGACTCGCTGGATCTTGCCGGCAAACGGTCCGCCCGGCCGGCGGCCGAACTTGCTTTCGGCTACCGGGCAAGCGCCTTCCTGTCCGGCGGCGAAATAATAACCGGCGCGCGTTTGCGGCTGGCGGCGGGCGAAAGCGAACAAATAAAAGCTAAGATGGAAGAATTTCTGCGAAAGCGGCAAGCGGCGCAGCCGCTGGAGATGCCGAGCGCGGGCAGCGCCTTCAAGCGGCCGCCGGACAATTTCGCCGGCAAACTGATTGAGCAGGCGGGGCTATGCGGCTTGGCGGTAGGCGGCGCGCGGGTATCGGAAAAACACGCCGGGTTCATCGTGAACGCGGCGGGCGCCAGCGCCGCCGACATTTTGCGGCTGATGGAGCAAGTAGCCGCAAGGGTCTATAAAACCTTCGGCGTGCCGCTGGAGCCGGAAATCAGGATAATCGGCGAGTAGCGCCCTGTTTTCCCGCAGCTTTGGATTTTCCGGCCACGATTCAAACCGTTGGGCTTGCCGCCATTTGAGGGGACGCCGCCCATTTTGCAAAAACGCCGTGATTTTAGTCGGCAAACAGTATTATAGCCGAAGCCTGGGAGGAAATTATCAATGAAAAAAAAATTGCGCAATATCGCTATCATAGCGCATGTCGATCACGGCAAAACTACGCTGGTGGACGCTTTGCTCAAACAAAGCGGGGTTTTCCGCGCCAATGAGCAGGTGGCGGACTGCGTCATGGACTCCAACGATCTGGAAAGGGAGCGGGGCATAACCATTTTATCGAAAAACACCGCCGTGCAATACGGCGACATCAAGATAAATATATTGGACACGCCCGGGCACGCCGACTTCGGCGGCGAGGTGGAGCGGGTGCTCAACATGGTGGACGGCGTGCTGCTATTGGTGGACGCTTTTGAAGGCCCCATGCCGCAGACGAGGTATGTGCTGCGCAACGCCCTGGAACGCAATTTAAAGCCGATCGTCGTCATCAACAAAATCGACCGGCCGGACGCGCGGGCAGAAGAAGTGCTGGACGAGGTGATAGATCTGTTCATTGATTTGGAAGCGAACGACGCCCAGCTTGACTTTCCGGTGGTGTACGCTTCGGCGAAAAACGGCGTGGCCAAACTTTCCATGGAAGAAGAAGGGCGCGACATATCGGCGCTCTTTCAAACCATAGCCGACAGCATACCGGCGCCGGAGGGCGACGATGGCGCGCCTTTGCAGATGCTGGCCAACACGCTCGATTACGACGATTATGTCGGCCGCATAGTCATAGGGCGCATAGTGCGGGGCGTAATCAAAAACGGCCAGCAGGTCAGCATTATCAACGAAACAGGGGAAAGAAAGGGCAAAATCGGGCGCCTGTACGAATATCAGGGCCTGAAAAGGATGGAAATCCCCCAGGCGGCCAGCGGCGAAATTGTCGCGCTCGTCGGGTTGTCCGACGTCAGCATCGGCGACACCATTGCCGACCCGGACGCGCCGGAGTCGCTTCCGGGGATAAAGATAGACGAGCCTACCCTTTCCATGGTTTTCAGCGTCAATAACGGCCCGTTCGCCGGCAGGGAGGGAACCTACGTTACCAGCCGGCATTTGCGCGACCGGCTGTTTCGCGAGGTTGAAACCAATGTCAGCATGAGGGTCGAAGAAACCGACAGCACAGATTCCTTTGCCGTTTCAGGGCGCGGCGAGCTGCACCTTTCCATACTGATAGAGACCATGCGCCGCGAGGGGTTTGAGTTGCAGGTCGGCAAACCCAAGGTAATTTATAAAACAATAAACGGCGAACTTTACGAGCCGATTGAAAAATTGACGGTTGACGCGCCGCGGGAATTTATGGGCACGGTCATGGAAACGCTCGGCCTAAGGCGCGCCGAACTGGTCAACATGCACGAAATCGCCGCCTGCCTGCGCCTGGAATTTCTGGCGCCGGCGCGCGGGTTGATCGGCTTTCGCAACGAACTGCTTACCAACACCAAAGGCAACGGCGTCATGCACAATGTCTTTAACGGCTACGCGCCCTATAAAGGCGACATTCCGGGGCGCACGCACGGCGCGCTGGTAGCTTTCGAGGAAGGCGAAACCACCGGATACGGCATATACGGCTTGCAGGATCGGGGCGTGATGTTCGTGTCCCCGGGCGAAATGGTGTACGAGGGCATGGTAGTCGGCGAGAACAGCCGCGAATTGGATATGGACGTCAATCCCTGCAAGAAAAAGCATGTTACCAACATGCGCTCCTCCAGTTCCGACGAAGCCGTCCGCTTGATCCCTCCCCGCGTACATTCCCTTGAGCAGGCGCTTGAATACATAAACGACGATGAAACGGTCGAGGTTACGCCCAAGAGCATCAGGATAAGGAAGAAAATACTCAGCCGGGTGCAAAGGGCGCGACTGCGCGGCAAATAGCCCATAATGCCGGACGGTTCCGGCAATAGGACAGCCGGGCGCATCGCTAATCGATGCGCCCGGCTGGCTTGGTTTTTCGTTGAAAACTACTTCGGCGCCGGCAAATCGAAATCATTCTGCGGCAGCCCCATGGAGGCCTTGTTTGCTTCGCTGATCGCATCGTATACTTCGCCGCGGTAAATTTTTATGGAGCGAGGGGCTTCTATGGCGATGCGCACGGTATCTCCCCGTATGTCGGCCACGCGCACGATAATATTGTCGCCTATGACAATGCTTTCACTTATTTTGCGGCTCAGTACCAGCATCTTGCGACACCTCCCCGCTTTTTTGCTCTTTTGGCGCATCCGTCATCCTTTCGCGGATGTCGTCGGAAAATATTCTGTGCCTGGTGCTGTATTTGTTGTTGTCAAGGATAAGCTGCGTGGCTTTGTGATTTTCTAAATTGAAAAGCACCGGCGCCACCAAGTTTATCGTCATGTTCTCCACTTTGTCCGGGATCATGGCGATGGACCAAACCATCGGCAGGTTGGCGGCCGAGGAGCCGAGACTTTCTTCGGTGGCGTCGTCTACGGTAAATTCATAATCAGGGAAAAAGGCGAAAGGATCCGCCAAGAGAAAGGTCAGTTCCGGCGTTGAAAGCGACTGCAGATAGGCGAAATTGGGTTTTTCGTTCTCGCCCGCGTCATGCGGCAGAAAAGCAAAGCGGCGCTCAGCGTGAAAACCGGGCAGGCCTTTGGAAAATTCAAAAATCTGCCGTTCGTCCACTTCTATCGCGCCAAAACGCATAGTATTTACCATCATTTGCGCAAATCCCCCATGTGTCAGAGTTTTTATTTTTTGCGGCCGCCGGCCCGCCGGCGCCAAAGATACCGCCACAAAAACGCGCGCCCACGCGGGCGCGCCCCATATCAAGCAAAGACGACCGGCGCCGGGCCCTTGTTACAAAAACTCAACCAAAGACATGGGCAGCACCATCGCCCCGGTTTTCAAGGCGGCGTTGTAGACATTGTCCCAGAGTTGGTATTCGCTTATAGCTTTGGCGTAGTCCGTATCCTCGTTGTTGCTTATGTCGATGTTGATGTTGGTGTCGCGATCGAGCAGCATGTTGCCGAGCATCTCATAGGAATTCATGCGCGCGCCCAAGGACGCGTCCGCCTGGAGGAGGCGCTCATGGTTTGTATCCACGTCAGCCAAGGCCACGTAAGAAAGCCACTGGCCCATAGGCCGACCGTCAGGCGTTTCGTTGCTCGTCAGCGCCTGCGCTATTTCATTTATTTTATTGAACATTTCGCAGTCGGCGCCAAAAGCCTCCGCGCAGGTTACGTTTATCGAATCCTGCACCGGGCTGACTCCGCCCGCCTGCAAGCGCATGGATATGAAATGGTTGTCGCCGGCAAAAGACACCGTGCCGTCGGGATTGCGGGTGTAGGGCTGGCTCCGGTCAGACTGCCCGCCGAAAAGATAGCGGTCGCCCACTTTGGAGTTGGCCGCGTCCACCAGGGTGTCCACCAATTTATTGATCTCCGTGCCGATCGATTTGCGCTCGTCCTCCGTGTTTGTGTCGTTGGCGGCCTGCACGACCAGTTCCTTCACCCGGATAAGCACCGAGCCCATGGTCTGGAGCGCATCGTCGCTGTTTTTCATCCAAGTTTCGGCGTCGCCGTAGTTGCTGACATATTTGTCGTTTTGTGCCAGCGCGCTGTGAAAACGCAAACTGCGCGATATGCGGATAGGGTCGTCGGAAGCGCGGTTAAGCGTCTTGCCGCTGGCCATCTGTTCCTGCAATTTGTTCTCCCTCACCAGCGCCCGGTTCAGATCGGTCAGATATTGAAAACTCATGTTGCTTGTGCTGATTCGCTGCATAACCTGAAAATTACCTCCTTATACTGTGCGTACTGTTCCCCGGCCCAAACATGGACAAAGCTTGCGCGGCGCAAAACGCAGGCGGACCGGGGGGCGGCGAAGATTCTGCGCAAAACGGTGCGGCAAAACAGACGCAAAGACGCCCCGAGCCTGCGAGCCGCATTATAGCCCAACCCGGCCGGTGCCGTTGATCAGCCGGTCAAGCATCTCGTCCATGGCGGTCAGCATACGCGCGTTGGAGTTGTAGCCCTTTTGGAACATGATCATATTGGTCATTTCCTCGTCAAGGCTCACGTCTTTGTAGTTGGCGCGCACGGTGGTTATCTGCTCCACCAAGGTAGTCTGGTTCATCCACATGCTGTAGCTTGTTTGGGTCTGTACGCCCAGCGCGCCCAGCCCGTCGTTGTATTCTTCGTCGATCGAGCGGGCGGAGAGGGCGGGCTTGTAGGTGGCGTCGCCCATGTACATGGAATGGACGGTTACGGCCGCGTCGTCGGCGCCGTATTTCAAAAACTGCGACAGCCGCACGGCATTGTCGCTGGCTGCCTCGCTCGGCGGCATTTTAAAGACATATTTGTCCGCTTTGGCGATGTCGGCATTTCCCACATTGCCAATATCGTCCTTGATCTCCAGCTCGAAGGTAAAGGCGTTGCCGTCGGGCAGAACGCCGGAGATGGTAAACACGTTGCCCTTGCCGTCGGCCGCAGGCTGGATCGGCCCTACGGTATAAGTGGCGTATTCATTTTTGCCGTCCAGGGAAAGCTTTATGGCGGTGACCCGTCCGGTCGGATCGACGGCGGCATCGGCGATGGTGAAAGTATACTGGTTGCGGCTCTCAAAGCGCGTGTAGGCGGTATTGACGAGTTGGGCGGCGCCGCCGGTCGAAGGATAAAGAACCAAGTCATAAGTGTCGCCGGCGGCGAGGGTGTTTTCGTCCGTCCGGGGATCAACGGCGACTTGAATGTTGTACTCAAAAGGCGCTATGCCCTGCAGTTTGAGCACGGAGCGGCCGGTATCGCTCGTGCAGTCGGCGGCCAGCCAAGTCGCGCCTGCGTCCATCGTGTAATCGGCGTTGTCGATGAACCCGTCCGCGTTTACGCTATTTACCCTTATCTGAATGCGCTGCTCGGCCGGCCCTTTAAAGACGATCTGCGACTCGCCGACGAAAATGGCCTTGGCCGGAGGCGGAACGGTTCCCGGAACGGTCGGCGCAATGGTGCTGACCCGGTTGGAGGTGGACAGCGTTACCTCAAGGTTGCCGGCCAAAGTCTTGGCCGCGATTTTTTCAAGGCCGCTGGTCGGGTCGAAGAATATATCGTTTACTTTCAGATGGCGTATCCAGTTGCGCTCGGTGTTGTTCGCGCCGCTTGCGGCCGGGTCAAAGCCGGCATCGGAGGAGATGGGCAGCCCGGTTATGGGATTGGTCCCCGGCGCAATGCTAAGGCCGGTGGCCGGATCAACGGAAAGCGTGGACCCTATGGCGGCGTATTGCAGCGCGCTTCGCGTACCGGTCAGCGGATCCACCCAGTCCTGTTCGCCGAAGAAATTAAGGCCGGTAGAATTGTCAAGCCCCAAACCTTCTTTGTGTATTTGGTTAAAATCGCAAAGCAACGCTTTGGAAATGCCGTCAAGCATGTTGAGTTTTGACAATACGCCCTGCCGGTCCGAGTCCCTTGCTTCCAGCAGGCCGGCGACCGAGCCGTCCGTAAATTTAAGCGGCACCGGCGGGATGGTCACCACCCTGACGTTGAGGGTCTGATAACCGTAGTGCCGGTATATTTCGGTATTTTTGTTTTCATATACTTCCAGCTTGGTAGCGGACATGGCGTCAGCCACTACCTGCCCGTCGAGCACGACCGTATAATTGCCCCGCTTGTCCTCGGTTACGTTGACCCGGGCGTACTGCGACAGCTCGTCGACCAAGAGGTCGCGCTTGTCGCGCAGGTCGTTGGCCTTGGCGCCGTTGACCTCCGACAGGGCGATTTGCTTGTTGAGCGAAAGTATTTCCACGTTTATCTGATTTATCCTGTCAACGCTCTTTCTGATGTTGTCATTTATTTCCACGACCTGATCGCCCAACTGCTTGGCCGCCGTCTGTATCTTGTCGACCAAGTCCACCGCCGATTGCAGCATGGTGGTCCTGGTGCCCATGTCGCCGGGGTTAGCCGCCACGTTTTGCACCGACGTCCAAAATTTGTCGAGCCCGGCCTGGAAATTAGTGTCCGAGGGTTCGGTGAAAATAGTTTCCATTTTCGACTGCACATAATTGAGATTGGAAAAATAAGCGTTGGTCGCCGTCTGTTTCCAGAACTGGCGGTCAACCAAAAAATCGCGCGCGCGGTTTACGGACTGAATGTCTACCCCGGTCCCGACCCAATAGCTGCCGAGCGCGCCGTTAACGTCGACGGACGGCATGGTGGCCTTGGTAACCATCTGGCGCGAATAGCCCACGGTATCCGCGTTGGCAATATTGTGCCCGGTCGTATAGAGGGCGCTCTGATGCGACATGAGCCCCAGTTTGGAAGTATTAAGCCCCAAAAAAGCTGATAACATGGCGATTCTCCTTTATGCCTTCCTGTCGAGGACGCCAAGCCTAAGGTCGCCCTTGCCGTCGCGCGATTGCCCGCCGCCGGCTTCATAAACGGGCGCCGCCTGCGCCCGCGACAGAATGTTGATATTGTAATCGACAATATGCATGGCCTGTTTCAGAAGATTGTTGTTGATTCCGTTCAACATGGCGATACGCATGACAATGTCGGCCAATTTATGGCCGGTCTGCTTCATGCGTTCCGCGAATTTTTCCGGCGCCCTTTCCACCAGATGCAAGAGCTTGATCTTTTGGTCGGTCCAGCCGCTTTCGGCCGCAATCTGCCCGACAAGGCCAACCCTTTTTTTTTCGAGCGCGCCTATTTGCCTGATGAGCGCCTCTTCCCGCGCGATGATGCCGCTGATTTTATTGGCCTGGACGTTAATCAGCGCGGCGCGCTTTTCCTCGGCCAGCCCGATCATCTCGAGATAATGTCCGGACATGGCGTCCAAGAGGCCAATCACCTCTTCCCACGCCGCATCCATCAAGGTTCGACCTTTGACGCTTCAATGATCTTGTCGGCAATCTCTCCCGCCTCAACGTAATAGCTGCCGTCGCGCATGCGCGTTTTTATTTGCTCCACCAATTCCTGGCGCAAATCTATAGTATCGCGGATTTGCTTCATGTCCGGGCCAATCTCCGTGTTGCGGCCGGAAAGTATCACCTCGTCCGGCTGCATGTTGGCGTTCTTTTTGTTTTCGGCGCCAGCGCGCTTTTGCTGGAGCGCCTGGCTTTTATAAGCTGACAAACCATGCAGTAAGTCGGTAGATTTTATGTTCATAATTGCCACCTCTTATTTTATTCGGCATGTAAAAATAAACTTCTTACTCATAATATCGTGTAAAAGCCGCCATAAATTAAATGTTTTATCATATTTTTTTGCCGTGCGGCAAAAAATAGGCCTTTTTTCCTATTTGAATGTTTCGTTGAAATCTGCTAAACTTCAAATGCCGCCTGTATATCTTCTTTCACGCCTGCGGTTGGGGCCTACAAAAAAATCGTTTTGTCAAGTTAAAAATTTTCGACTTTTCGCGGCCGTTATAAATTCCGGCCGCCGTTAGGATACAATTGCAAATCCAATCATAAGCGTTTAAACGCGGCGCGGCCCGACGACAACTGGACTTTCCCGGCGGTGCCGGCGCGTTTTTGCCGGAAAGGACGATTTTCTTGTCTGACTTTATTGATCAAACCACCTTGGCCCTGGAAGAAGAAGGTCCTGTAAACGCCATTGCCTTCACTTGGCTTAACCGTTTGCGCGTCAAAAACAAGACCGTTTATAATCACAGCATACAGGTCGCCAATTACGCCGTCAGCATAGGCGCCAAAATGGGCCTGCCCGAGGAAGAAATAAGCGTGCTGAAAGCGGCCGCCCTGCTGCACGACATCGGAAAGCTCGCCCTGCCCAACGAGCTTTTGAGGAGGCTGCCCTGCGTTTACAAGCGCGAGGTAAGCCTTTACAAGAGGCATTGCGACATGGGCATGAACATGCTGGAAAACGAACCGGGGTTCAAAGACAACATCTGCGTTTTCATTCGTTCGCATCACGAAAGATGGGACGGCAAAGGTTTTCCCAGACGGCTGAAAGGCTCTAACATACCGTTAAGCGCGCGGATCATCGGCGTGGCCGATTACTACGACACGGTCAATCCCTGCTCCGGCAACTGGCCGAAAACCGTCAAGGCGGCCATGCGGGAAGTTTTCGAACAGTCCGGCACGGCTTTTGACCCGGAGGTGGTCAAGGCGCTGGCCGGCGCCTTGGGGCATTGACGCCGCAAGGCGCCTGAAATCGGCCCCGCGTCAGTTTGGCGCGGGGTTTTGTGCATCGCTGGCCACGGCCAGCCCTACGATGATTTTCTTCGCGCCGCCCGCCGACCTGAGGGCGCGCGCGCACTCGCAAAGCGTCGCCCCGGTGGTCAATATGTCGTCGACAATCAGCAGGGCGCCCTCTTCCGGCACATATTCCGCCGCTACCGCGCCGGCCATGTTGTTGCGGCGCTCAAGGCCGGTAAGCTCGTATTGCGGCCGTTTGGCCGCGCATCTTTTCAGGCATTCCCGCCAGGCGTAGTTTTGGCGGCGGCTCCAGGCCTGAAAAATGACTTTGGGCAAATCATAGCCGCGCGCAATTAGCCTCTGCCCGTCCGTCGGGACAGGGATTGCGGCGATGCCGCCGCTGTAATTTCCCAGCAATCTTTCCAGGCCGGCCCTTCCCGGCCCTTCCCATAAAAATTCAAATTCCCCGGCCAAAAGTGGCAGCAGTTCCTTTTGCCCGGAGAATTTGACCTTATGCAGCAGCGTTTGCAGCCCGCCCCGGTAACGCGCCAGCGCCAATACGCCGTCTATGTGCGCAAGGCCGGCCTCGCGCGCCGCGTAGGCGCGGGGGTGGGCCGCCCGTGCGCGGCAGCGGCCGCACAAGCGGCCGCTTGCTTCGGCCGTTTCGCCGCAGACGGCGCAAACCGGCGGATAAAAGAAGTCCGCCAGCGCCGTGGCGAGTTTTTTCAACATAAAGGCGTCTCCCGCAATCTTTCCGTCAAAAGCGAATACCGCCGCCGCATACGGTCGTTGAGCACCGCCGTCTGCAAAGACTTTTTCTGCCCGGCGATCAGTACCTGCCGTCGCGCCCTGGTTACGGCTGTATAAAGGAGGTTCCGCTGCAAAAAAAGATAATGCGCGCGGGAAAGCGCCAGAATGACGATCGGGTATTCCCCGCCCTGCGATTTGTGTACGCTCATGGCGTAGGCCAATTGCAACTCGTCAAGTTCGCCCTGTTCGTAGCGGACGGCCAGCCCCCCGCCTATATCGGGGAAACGCGCCGTAAGCGTCCGCCCCTCGATGCTTTCCACCCAGCCGATGTCGCCGTTGAATACTTCTTTGTCGTAATTGTTGCGCATTTGCATTATTTTGTCGCCTTCGCGCAGCGCCTGGCGCGGCGTGGCTATCTCGCGCCGCTCGCCGCCGGGCGGGTTGAGGGTCTCCTGCAGCAGGCGGTTGAGGTTCTCCACGCCGCAGGCCTGCTTGTGCATCGGCGACAAAACTTGTATGTTTTGCCCGCCGTGCGCTTCGGCCAGTTTGACATACTCTTCGACGATCTTGGCCGCTACCGCGTCCTCGTCCGCGCATTCGGCCAGGGAAAATTCCTCCGGGGCGGTAAAGTCCGGCATGCGTCCCCGGTTGATCAGATGGGCGTTCAGCACGATCCGGCTTTCCCTTCCCTGCCGGAACACTTCATTTAACCTCAAGACCGGCACTTTTTGGGACCTGATGATGTCTTTGAGCACGCTGCCGGGCCCTACCGCCGGCAGTTGGTCGACGTCGCCGGCAAAAATCAGCCGGCAGCCGGGCGGCGTGGCTTTCAGCAAAAAGGCGGCCAGGGCTATGTCCAGCATGGAAGATTCGTCGACAATGAGCGCGTCGGCGTCCAAGGGGGCGCTTTCGTTGCGCCCGAAGGCAAACGGGCCCTCGTGCGGCGCGTATTCAAGCAGCTTGTGCACGGTAAGCGCCGGCCGCCCGGCGGAAGCGGCCAGCCGCCGCGCCGCCCGCCCGGTCGGCGCGGCCAGCTGTATCCGGCAGCCGGCCGCTTCCAAAACGGCAATGATCCCCCTGATGATGGTCGTCTTGCCGGTGCCAGGGCCGCCGGTCAATACCAGCACGCCGTGCCGGAGCACATTGTCGATCGCTTCCCTCTGCACTTTGGCCAATTTTATGCCGGATTGCCCCTCCCATTCTCTTATGACGGAGTCGGCGTCCGGCAGCCGCACGGAACGGGCGCGGCTTTTTAAATATAACAGACGCTGCGCCGTTTCTACCTCCGCCCTGTAGAGGTATTCGGGATAGACGAGGAACTCGCCGCCGAAATTTTCCGTGCGCAGGGCGCCGTTTTTCAATAAATCCTTAAGCGTCTCCTCTACGTCCGCCCCATCCAAGGCCAAAAGCGCGGCCGCCCTTTCCCGCAGCATCTCCTCCGGCACGCAGACATGGCCGGCTTGGGCGACCTGGCGCAAGGCAAATTCGATACCGCCGCTTATCCTGCGCCGGTCATTATAGGCAATGCCCAGCGAAACCGCTATCCGGTCGGCGATTTTAAAACCTATGCCCTCAACTTCATGAGCCAGCCGGTAAGGGTTGCTTTTAAGCAGCTCAATGGCCGCGCCGCCGTATACTTTTTGCAGCTTGGGCGCATAGTTGGCGCTGATCCCATTTTCTTCCAGAAAAAGCATGAGGCCCCTTATTTCTGCCAATTCGCCGTAAGAGGCCCCGATCGCTTCCGCTTTTTTTGTCCCGATCCCGCTCACCGCGGTCAGCCGGGACGGTTCCTCGCTCAGGACGCGCAAAGTATCCGGGCCGAAACACGCCACTATGCGCGCGGCCATGGTCCGCCCTACCCCCTTTATGGCGCCCGAGCCCAAAAATCTTTCCATCCCCCGGACAGACAGCCCGGCGGCGCTTTTAAAGGAAACGGCCTGAAATTGGCGGCCGAACCGGGCGTGTTCCACCCATTGCCCCTCAAGGGATATTTCCTCCCCCAGAAGCGGCGGCATGCCGCGCATGACGACGGCAATGCCGCCGCTTCTGGCGCCGGTAATTTTAAACACGCAAAAATTGCTGTCGCCGCTTTGAAAGATGATTGCGTCCACAACGCCCTCAAGCCGCTCGCACATTGGCGTTGTCCCCCGTCCCGGCGGCGCGCCGCCGAATATATCCTTTTGACATACGGCCTTTTGTGGCATATAATATTTATCACCGAACCCGGCGGGGATGGGCAGCCCGGCAAAGAAGCCCCCGCCCCGAAAAAACTGCGAAAAAGGTGATGTCGATGGTTATGTTACCAGGCCGGCAGATAATCCTCGATCTGTATAACTGCGATTTTGACAGGTTGACCAACCAAGCCGAGTTGTTGCCCGCGCTGGAAGAAATCATGGCGGACGGCTCCATGCCGGCCCTGTCTTCTTTCACGCTTCCGCAGGGCGGGGACGGCGGCTTTTCCCTGGCCGTTTTCCATCGGCACGGTCATGTGGTTGTCCATACTTTCCCCTCCACGGGCTTCGCTTCGGCGGACGTTTTTTCGGCGGCGGCGGATACTGCCGTCGAAAAAGTATCGGCGAAAATAAAGCAAATCTTAAAGTCGGAAAGAAACAAAAACACCATTTTGAAAAGGGGCGATTTCGGTTCGCTAAACGATATGAAACCAACCATGAGGCGGCAGATCAAAACCTGGCGCAGGGTGCGCAATGCCAGCGCGAAAATGCTCAACATGCTGGGAAGCAAAAAACCGCCGTCCATAGACTGATGCTGTTCCGATAGCGCAAGTGCGCCCCGAGCGGGCGCCAAAGCGCGGATTCCTTTAAGCGGCGCCGCCGGGCGAAGGGCTTTGCCCCTTCCCGGCGGTTTTTGCGCTCAAGCGGCCTCCGGCCTTTCGATTATGCCCTCCGGCAGATAAAGCGAGAGTTCCGGCCTTATTTTCACGGCCCGTCTCAAATCGCGCCTGGCCTCTTTGAAATTGCCGTCCTTAGATTGCGCCATGCCCCGGCCAAAATAAATGGCCGCAGCTTTTTCATCGAAAAAAGGCCTTTCCGCGCAATCGGCGAATTCATTCATGCCCCGCGCCCGCAATCTTTTGGGCATTTTTTTGTAAAGGCGCAGCGCCTCGCTATAATCGGCGATGGCCCGACTGAAATCGCTCAGTGATTCCCAAACGACCGCCCGGCCATAATAGGCGAAAGGGCTGGCGGGGAAAATTTCAACCGTTCTGTCCGCGAAGGCCACGGCCTCGTCCTGTTCGCCCATAAGATATAAAATGTAACTGTTAAGGCAGTACCCCTCTTCCCGATCCGGCGCGATTCGCACCGCCTCCCGCGCATCGTTCGCCGCCTGGGTCAGATCGCCCGCCTTGACCCAGGCTTTGGCGCTGCCCAAATACAGTTCCGCCCTTTCCGGGCTGTTGAGGATGGCCTTGCTGAAAAACAGCACGGACGCGCCATAATCTCCTTCCCGATAGGATTTTTGCCCCATCGCCGCGAAATAGGCGCCGGCGTCCGGCCCGATTGCGGCGTTGCCGGAGCGCGGCAAAAAGAGAAAAAGGAAAATGAACAAAAAAATCGCTGTTTGCCGGCATTTTGCCCCCAAAAGACGGCAACGGTTGCTTTCAGGCAAATTGTTCCCTCCCCGGTCGGCGCCGAAAGCGCCGCCTATTCCACAGTTACGCTTTTTGCCAGATTTCTCGGCATATCCACGTTGCAGCCGCGGCTTAGCGCCGCGTAATAAGCCAAAAGCTGCAAAGGTATGACCGTGAGTACCGGCGCAAGATATTTGTCAGTATGCGGTATATATATAGTGTGGTCAACGTATTTTTCTATATTGGCGCTGCCTGCCATGGCGATGCCGATGACCATGGCGTCCCGCGCTTTAACTTCTTTTATGTTGCTCAGGGTTTTTTCGTAAACTTCCTCCTGGGTTGCCAGCGCAATCACCGGCGTGCCGGCGACGATAAGCGCGAGCGTGCCGTGCTTTAATTCGCCGGCGGCGTAAGCCTCGGCGTGGATATAGGATATTTCCTTGAGTTTGAGCGACCCTTCGAGCGCCACCGCATAATCAAGCAGGCGGCCGATGAAAAATACGTCTTCGCTGGCGGCGTACTGTTGGGCGAATACTTTTATCGGATCGACGTCTTCCAAAAGTTCGTGGATCCGCTCCGGCATGCATTTGATCTCTTCGACGATTTTCTCAAGGCGCGCCGGCGGGGCGCTCCCGGAAATCTGCGCCATATAGACGGCCAAGAGCAGCAGTACCATGACCTGGGTGGTGTAAGCCTTGGTCGAGGCGACCGCTATTTCCGGGCCGGCGTAGGTATAAAGCGTTTTGTCCGCTTCCCGGGCGATGGACGAGTCCACTACGTTGGTTATGGCCAGGGTCAGCGCGCCGAGCCGTTTTGCTTCCTTGAGCGCGGCCAAAGTGTCGCTGGTCTCTCCCGACTGGCTTACCACGATCGCCAGGCAATCGCTGCCGACGACCGGCGCGCGATAACGAAATTCCGACGCGATGTCCGTTTCCACCGGCACGCGGGTCAATTGCTCAATATAGTGTTTGCCGACCATGCCGGCGTGATAGGCGGTGCCGCAGGCAACGATAAAAATCTTCTTGAATTTTTCCATCTCCCGCGCCGTCCAGCCCAATTCCTTCAGCGCCACCGAATGTCCGTCCTTGCCGACGCGCCCGCTCAAAGTGTCGCGGACAGCCTTAGGCTGGTCGTATATCTCTTTGATCATAAAATGCTCGTAACCGCCTTTTTCAGCGGCTTGCGCGTTCCAAGTCACGACAAATTCTTTTTTGTCGACAGGCTCGCCCTTGATGTTCTCAATCCGCACGCCATCCTTTGTAACAATCGCCGTCTCGCCGTCGCTCAATATATAGGTGCGCCGGGTTTTGGCGATAATCGCCGGTATATCGGACGCTATGTAGTTAGCCCGCTCGCCGAGCCCTATGACCAGCGGATTGTCTTTTTTGGCGCAAATAAGCCGGTCGGGTTCGTAGGCGCTCATAAACACCAGGGAATAAGAGCCTTCGATGATTGCCAGCACTTTTCTTGCCGTGCCGAGCAAATCGCCCGTATAATGCTTTTGCATGAGCTGCGCCACGACTTCGGTGTCCGTTTCGGACGAGAAAGTGTAGCCTTCGCTTAACAGGTCTTCCTTTAAATCAAGGTAGTTTTCGATAATCCCGTTGTGGACAACGACAAAATTACCGTCGGCGCTGGCGTGCGGGTGGCTGTTGCGGTCGGACGGGCGCCCGTGCGTCGCCCAGCGGGTGTGCCCGACGCCGACGCATCCTGCGGGAAGGGCCTGCCCCAATTTTTGCTTTAGGGCTTCCAAGCGGCCGGCCGTTTTCTCCACTATGATCTTTTGGCCGTCGCACACCGCTATGCCAGCCGAATCATATCCCCGGTACTCCAGCCTCGACAGGCCGTCAAACAAAAAAATCGCCGCGTTTTCTTCCCCGATATAGCCGACAATACCACACATGGCAAAATCCCCTTTCATATGGTCCGCCACGCATGAGCAGCGAATGCGGATCCTTACGCTTATTATAACAAAAGAACGGCAAAAATACCGCCTGCGGGGAAAATTTTCCGCCCTGGCCGTCCGGGGCAAAAAGTTGCGGCGGATTGTTATCCCAGCTCGTTTTCCACCGCCCGCGCTATGGATCTGGCCAGTTCATCAAGAATTTCCCGATCGGGCCCTTCCAGCATGACGCGCAGGAGCGGTTCGGTACCCGAAGCCCTGACCAGCACGCGGCCCGCTTCGCCAAGCGATTGTTCCGCGTGGGCGATCGCTTTGCCGATTTCCTTGTTGGTTTGCCAGCCTTCCTTGCTTTTTACCTTCACGTTATTAAGCACCTGCGGATATTTGGTCATGAGGCCGGCCAGGGCGGAAAGCGGCCGATTGTTCCTGACGGCGGCCCTCAATACCTGTGTGGCTGTCATCAGGCCATCGCCCGTCGTCGCGTAATCGCCGAATATTATGTGCCCTGACTGTTCGCCGCCGAAATTGTAGCCGTTTTTGAGCATCTCTTCCAGAACATAGCGATCGCCCACCGGCGTAACCACGCATTTGCCGCCCCGCGCCTTGAACGCGCAGTGAAGCCCTATGTTGCTCATAACGGTCGTTACCAGCGTATCTGCGGCCAACCTGCCCGCTTCCATAAGTTCCAGCGCGCAGATCAGCATCAGTTGGTCGCCGTCTACCAACTGACCGTTTTCATCCACCATCAGGCAGCGGTCGGCGTCGCCATCGTGCGCCACGCCAAGATCGGCCTTTTCTTCCAATACTTTTTTGCGCAGCCCTTCCATGTGCGTCGAGCCGCAGCCCTTATTGATATTGAGGCCGTCCGGCCGGTTGTTTGTAACGATCACTTCCGCCCCGAGCGCGCGCAAAACAAAGGGCGCCAGATCGGAAGCCGCCCCGTTGGCGCAGTCCAGGACTATTTTCAAGCCGTGCAGATCCGTATCGGCGGACTTGATCACATATTGGGCATAATCATCCGCCAGGCCGCTTCTGAAAACTATGCGCCCGATGCCGTCGCCTATCGGTTTGCCGGCCAATTCCTGCCCTTCAACCAGCCTTTGTATTTCGTCTTCAATTTCATCAGGCAGTTTGATCCCCGCATGGGAAAAAAACTTTATGCCGTTGTCCTCAAACGGATTGTGGGACGCGGAGATGACCGCTCCGGCGCAGGCGTTGGAATGGGCGGTAAGATAAGCGACGGCGGGGGTCGGCATGACGCCGAGCATATGCGCCTCGCCGCCGGCGGAAGATATGCCCGCCGCCAGCGCCGCCGCCAGCATGTCCCCGGACAGCCTGGTATCGAGCCCGATCATTATTTGCGGCCTGCCGCTTGCGCCCCGGGAAAAATAGCCGGCGGCGGCGGCCCCGAGCTTCAGCGCCAGTTCCGCCGTTATCTCACGGTTTGCCAATCCCCTGACGCCATCTGTGCCAAACAATCTTTGCATAAAATTCCCTCCCGGAATTTATTACTGGTTTAAGTCTGCCGATATTTTTTCATTATTGCCAGCGCCGTATAATAGCCGTCAAGGGCGGCGCTCATTATCCCCCCGGCGTAGCCCGCCCCTTCGCCCGCCGGATATACGCCTGTTTTGCCCTGCGCCTGCCGGCTTTCGGGATCGCGCAAAATCCAAAGGGGCGCGGACGTGCGCGTTTCAACCCCGGTCAGCAAAGCGCCTTTCGCGTCAAAACCTTTTATTTTGCGTCCGAAAAGCGGCAAGGCCGCCGCCAGCGCGTCAGTTACAAAGCCGGGCAGCACCTCCCGCAAGGATACCGGCCGGATCCCGGGCCGATAAGTGGCGGCGGTTTGGCCGTCCGCAACCGGGCGCCCGCCGGACAGGAAACTGCCTACCGTCTGCGCCGGGGCATGATAGCCTCCGCCCGCCTTCGCAAAGGCAAGTTTTTCCCAGCGCCTTTGAAACTCCACGCCGGCGAGCGGATGAAAGCCAAAGTCCGGCGGCGCGACCCCTACCGCCAGGGCGCTGTTGGCGACACTTGAATCGCGCCGCCGGTAACTCATCCCGTTGGTCACGATCTCTTCCTCGCCCGAACAGGAAGCTATCACCACGCCGCCCGGGCACATGCAAAAAGAATATACGCCGCGCCCGCTCCCTTTGTCATGCCAGGCCAAAGAATAGTCGGCCGCCCCCAGCTTAGGGTGCCCTGCCAAAACGCCGTACTGCGCCCTGTCGATGACCTCCTGCGGATGTTCTATGCGCACGCCGATGGAAAAAGGCTTGGGCGAAAGAGCAAAACCGCGCGCCAACAAAAGCCCGTAAACATCGCGCGCGCTGTGCCCGGTGGCGACAACAAGCGCCGCGCAGTCCACGTATTCGCCGGACAGCGCCGCTTTTTCCATCCGGCCGTTTTTCAGCTTTATATCGGAAAGCCTTGTCTCGTAGCGTATTTCGCCGCCGCTTTCGCATATGAGGCGGGAAAGGTTGCCGACTACGCGGCGCAAAAGGTCGGTGCCGATGTGCGGCTTGTGGCAGTATTCTATTTCCGGCGGGGCGCCGCAAGCCGCCAGCCGGCGCAAAATAAGCCCGGATGCCGGATCGTTTATCCGCGTCGTCAATTTGCCGTCGGAAAAAGTACCGGCGCCGCCTTCCCCAAACTGTACGCTGGCCTCGGGGGAGAACTCCCCCCGTTGCCAAAAATCCGCGACTTTGCCTACCCTCCGACCGACCGGCAAGCCGCGCTCGACGATTAGCGGCTTGTACCCGTGTTCCGCCAAGGTCAGCGCGGCGAACAGCCCGGCCGGCCCCGCGCCCGCAATCACTATCCGTCCGGGCGCCGGCTGTTTGCCGTAAACGATCTTGACCGGCGGCGGCGGCTGATAAAGCGCGAGATTTTTATCGCCCGCGTACTTTTTCAGCAACCCGTTTTCATCCTCGGCCAAAAGGCCGAGTTTGTAAACGAAAGATATCCTGTCTTTGCGCCGGGCGTCAATGGCTTTGCCAAGTATTTTTATCTTGGGGGCGGCGGACGGCGCAAGCCTTAAATAAGCCGCGGCGATCTCCGCCAGCGGCCGCTCGTCCGCGAGCGCAACCCTCAGGCCGGACAATGTCAGCACAGCCTTAAGTCCCCTGGCCGCTCTCGTTCGGCGCAAAAACAACCGTTGCCCTATCCGTGTCCGCCGTAACGCCCGGCGGCAGCTTGATTTCCAACAAAAGCGGCCCGGCGGGCAGTTTGTCCAAAACTACTTTCTCCGTAAATACCTCCTCAATTTGCGCAAGCTGCGCGAAAGGGCCGGTCAGTTTCACCTCCAGGGGCGTAAGCAGGGCTTGGCTCGAAGGGGCTGCCCCCGGCGGCGGGCCGGTAAAACCCGCTTTCACGGGCACGGTTTTTGTAATTATCCTGTCGGCAACGTCGACGGTTACAATTACCCCGTCAGGCGTCAGCGCGACTTTGCCGTATGCATTGTTGTCCTTGTCCAGCGCGTTCAGCCGCGCGGCCAGCTTGTAGCGCCCTTTGGACGCCAGGGCGCTGTCGATGTTCAGGACAGCCTCTACTTTCGTTATATTGCCGATTAACCGGGCGGCGCCTTGCGCCTGCACGGTATCAGGGTCAACGGCGGCGGCCACTATGGAAAGCTCCGGCGCGCCCTGCCCGCTGAAGCGGACGGCAACGGGGAAATCGCGGCTTACCAGCGTATCGGTCACGACTGAAACAACATCGGGCGTCACTTCGTCCAACTGCAATTCCGGCGGGGCGACCACCCATACCTTCCTGTCGTGGCTGCCCTTGTTTATGTCCTGCAAATCGACGTAAGCTTTTATGTCTTTCACGGAAACATTGGCCAGCACATAGCGCGGGCCGCTGACCTTGACTCTTATATCGGCGAAATCATCGGTTACTACCAGATTGGCCGGCAAGTTGCGCTTTTCCAGTTCCAGCGCATAAGTGCGGCTGATGGAAGGGTTCTGCTCGTTCATCACGTACAGCCACAAAACGAAGGCGGCGATAACTGACAGGGCTTTGACCAAAGTGCTGTTGTGCGGCAAACGTTTAGGCAATCGCATGTCAGGGCAGCCTCCAATTTTTAAATAACGCGTTAAGGGAACTTTTCAGGTCAATGTTCTGGGAATCCGCAAGCAAAACCGGCCGCAAGGTTTTCCGTATATCCTCGCCGGTCAGTTCCCGGCGCAAATAGCCGCCGCTGGCCAGTGAAATCGTGCCGGTTTCCTCGCTTACCGCCAGAACCAGCGCGTCCGTCTGTTCGCTCAGGCCGATGGCCGCCCGATGCCGCGTGCCCAGCTCCTGGCTGAGCCCGTGCGCTTCCGTAAGCGGCAGCAGCGCGGCCGCCGCCGCAATCCTTCCCCCTCTCAGGATGACCGCCCCATCGTGCAGCGGGGTGTTGGGAATGAAAATGTTTATCAAAAGCTCGCTTGACACCACGGCGTCAATACGGACGCCCGTTTCTATGTAATCGTTCAGCCCGATGCTGCGTTCGACGACGATAAGCGCGCCGATTCTGTGTTTTGCCATATTCAGCACGGCCGAGGACAGCGCGGCGAGCAAATTTTCCACCGTCGCCTCGTCAAAAAAATTTTTGGCGAAAAAATTGCCTCTGCCTATATGTTCCAAGGCGCGGCGCAATTCCGGCTGAAAAACCACCGGCAAAGCAACCAGCAGCACGGTCATGCATTTTTGCAAGAGCCAATAAACAACGTGCAGTTCAAACCAGCCGCTCAAAAAAGTGAGCACGAGAAGAAAGGTCAGCCCTTTGACCAATGAGATTGCACGGGTGTCTTTCAGCAGCATGTAAAGGTAATAAAACACCACCGAAATAATAAATATATCAAAAAGGTCCCATAACCGCAAACTCAAAAAAAGCGATTGCAATTGAGCTATCATCGTTCCACGCCTTTACGGAAAAAATAACCCGCCCCTGAAAACATCCACTCTTATTAAATTATACAAAAAAAAACCCCCGCAACGCAACAAACCGGCAAAAAACAGCAGGACGCGCTGCTGCCGCCAAGCGCGAAGCCGGCCTTTGCGCCGGGCGCCCGGCAACATCGGACGGCGCGCCCCGGCAAAAAAATGCCGGCTTTGTCACGTCAGGGATTTAAGTTTGCCGCAAACATGTCCGGGCGCGGACGCATCACTTGCCCGATCCGCCTGCCGTTGGCGCGCGCCGCCGCGCCGCGTGGTCCAGCGGGCCGGCGAATTTGTTGAGCGGGAAAGATGCCTTGATCGCGCCGGCAATAAATTCCTTGGCGTTGAAAACCGCGTCCCGGATGCTCTCGCCAACGGCGATTCCCGCCGCTATGGCCGCCGAATAGCTGCAACCCGCTCCGTGCGTCCAACTGGTGTCGATACGCTCGCCTTCCAAAACAATGACTTCCTTGCCGTCATAAAAAACATCCACCGCCAGCGGATGCTCAAGTTTAGCGCCGCCCTTGGCCACTACTACCTCCGGCCCCAAAGCGTGTACGCGCTTGGCCGCTTCCTTTAACTGCTCAAGCGTCGTTATCGCCCCCAATCCGCTCAAAAACCCGGTCTCGTAAAGATTGGGAGTGGCGACCTTGGCCAAAGGCAAAAGGGTTTTGCTAAGATACCGCACCGTGTCCGGGTTCATAACGTCGTCCGCCCCCTTGCAGACCATGACCGGATCGACGACCAAGTTTTTCACGGCATATTTTTTTACATAATGAGCGCCTACCTCAATGATCTCATTGGTTCCGAGCATCCCCGTTTTCATGGCGTCAACGCCGATTCCCGCGAGAATGGTGTCAAGCTGTTTCGCGATGACCGAAAGCTCGACCGGGAACACCTCGTGCGCCCACTCGCCCGGGGTCTGCGCCACGATTACAGTTACGGCGGTCATGCCGTAAACGCAAAACTCCTGAAATGTCTTCAAATCCGCTTCCAGGCCCGCGCCGCCGCTGGCGTCCGAGCCGGCCAGCGTCAGGGCCCTTGGTATTTTAACTGTATTTATAGTGTTCTCCCCCTTGCCATGATCGTAATCGGACAACGCCCGCTTGCGCCGCTCAATCCCAGGACAGTTCCCGCATGGCGTCAAAATCTTCCTTGCGTGAAAATTCCAGCCGGAAGGCGCGCCCGTCCTTGGCCAGCCATTCCCCCAAAAATTGGCCTTCCTGTTCCCACATATCTATCCCTTCCAACTGATAAACCGGTAAAATCAAGCTGTGGACGCCGTTTTCTATCCAAAAGAAAAAAAAGGAGTTGTCGCTGAAAACCCCGTATCCCTTTTTCCCCTCGAAAAACATATCTTCGCTGATGAACTTGACATTTTCGCCCAGCCACATCGCCTTGGGCGCGCTTTTCAAAATCGCCCGCCCAGCTTTGCCCAGATTGGCAAAATGAACCGATTTATAAAAAATACCGTAATCGAAATTTCCCTCGACAACGGCGTAAGCCGCTTCCGCGTCCCTCAGCGCGGCAACCACCTCGTTGACGGCCTCGATATTGGCCTTGTATAAAAGGACTGAAGGCATAGCGGCAACGGCCAGGCGAATCGCCTGCTCTCCGCGCGTAAGCACCTGATTGAGACAGGCCACCAGCGCTTCCTTGTTTTCGCATCCTTTGAGCGCCAACGTGTAAACATCTTCCGGCAAAGGCACCTTCACCCGCGGGTCGTTTGCTTTGCCGGCATACTTTTCCCGCGTTGCGCGCTGCTGTTCTTCCAAAGACAAATGATTTTGCGCGTTTGTTTCTCCTTCGCCGCCCTCGCCATTTTTCGGCAGGGCATCTCCGCAGTAGGGACAATAGCACATTCCCCTTAAACGGGGCAAGGCGGCATTGCAAACAACGCAGGTCCCGGCTGTCTTTTCCAAAACCGTCACCTTCCTTGACTTTCCTAAAACGCATCCTCGCCCGTAACGCCCCGGCAATTTGAACGGGGCCGGCATGTCCGATTGTTCTGAAGTGGCGACCCGGATGGGACTCGAACCCACGACCTCCGCCGTGACAGGGCGGCATTCTAACCAACTAAACTACCGGGCCGTACGAGGCGGCCTTAAAGCGCGCCCTTTACTTATTGTATAACTACGCCGCTTGCGCTGTCAACCGCTTATCCGTCAAATTCGGGCTGAATTTGCGGGCAAAAATTCCGCGCGCCCCGCCGCGAGCGGATGCCCGGCCTGACGGCAAAAGACTTGAGACGAAACTTTTCGCAAAATATCCGTGGCCGGGTCTTGTTTAAAAAACAAATTTTGCAGTATAATTGAAATAATGAAACGACATGAACTGACAAACGAAGAATGGGAACGGATAGAAAGCCTGATGCCGCCGAAATTCGGCAGCAAAGGCGGCCGTCCGCGCAAAGACGACCGCGCGATGCTGAACGCGATGCTGTGGATTGCGCGCACTAGCTGCCAATGGCGCGAAATCACGAAGCGCTACGGCAAATGGGAGGCGGTGTACGCGCGGTTTCGCAAATGGCAGGGCAACGGCTTGCTGGAGCGGCTATTTCAGGCTTTGGGCGCCGAGGCGGACCTGGAGAACCTGTGCGCCGGTTCCCGCTCGCGCGAAGGCGCCAAGGACGACAAAAAGAAACAGTAAATAAGGCGGCCGCGCAGTCCGACACAAAAAACCACGCCGGCGCGGACAAATGCAGCTGCGCCCCGGCGCCCGTGCCGTGTTCAAACAGGCCCGCGGCGTTCGGACAACACGTTGTAGTGCATCTGCAGTTCGTTGATCTGTTTTTTCAAAGCGGCCGCAGCTTCGGCGTCGGCGGCGGACATTTCTTCTTTAAGCTGGTTTATTTCCTTTAATATCGCCAGCATTTTCGGGTCGTTAAAACTGACCGTTGGATCTTTTTGCATACAATTAACCACCTTTTTCTTTTTTAACCAAGCCGCGCCAATCATAGGCAACGCGCGTGCCCGCGGGAAAAACCCTGGCCACGCCGTCCGTTGTGTAAAGCCGCTCGGCATAAAGCAGTACGCCGCCGGCAATGTTGCCGTCCGTGTCGAAAAGGGCCTCTGTTCCTTTTTGGTAAAAAAGCGAAAAATGCCCGTTGGTCAATTCCTGATCGGCGGCCAGCACTCCCCGCACGATAAACCCGGCGTATTTAAATTCCACGGGATAGCCGCCGCGGAAAAAACATTTCTGGGCGTTCGCGCCGATGATTTGATCATTGAGAAGGGTCCCCTGCGTCAGGTTGCCGTCCTGGTCAAAGTAAACTTCGCTGCCCGCCTTGTAACGGAAAAAATTGCGGCCGTTAAAAATGGTTTCGTTGGCGAGCAGCGTGCCGTAGCGCAAATGGCCGTCGCCGTCAAGGACGATCTTCGTGCCCTCCTTAAAGCGCAACGAAACCCGGGCGGAGGCGATGAACTGGCTCTTGGCCAAAGTCCCTTCCAATACATGTCCTTTTTCATTGACGACGACGATGGTTCCCGCCTTTAACAGCACATAATTTTTCCCGGTGGGAACGCTGCCGTCCTTGGCCATCCGGTAGTGCGCGTTCGCCATATAAGCGGGGGAAGGGAAAGCGACCGCCAGCAGCAGGGCAACCGAGAGCGCAAAGAAAAACGCCCCGCCCCGCCACCCGCGAACGCCCTTTGCGGCGTCCCTATGCGCCGGTACAGTTTTTTGCCCTTTGCCCGGCTTGGGCAGGCGCCTTTTCGGTTGCGGGCGCGTTAAGCCGAATAAATTTGCCGGCATCTTCCTTCAACTCCTTTCGGCGCACGTTGCCCGCCCGGGAAGAAACAGGCGCTTATTTTCGGAGGCTTGGCGCGGCGTTTGGGAAAACGGAAAGAATGGAATGATGATACATATTTTAAATATTCGCGCTAAAACAAAATAATCCTGCCGCCGCATCGCCAAACGCCGCCCGCGTTTCAGGTGTGGGCGGCGCAGCGTGCGCCCTTGGCCTAAAGCATGGATAGATTTGCGAACCATTGTGCCGCCCTGCGCGGCGCAAAATTCACTCTTGTAATCGGCGGGGTTTAAGAGCAAAGCCGGGCGGCAAATTGGGCGCAAAGAAGCCTGACTTAACTCGAGAGCATAGGCCGCAATCTTGGCCGGAAAACAGCATTGGCGCAGCGCCCCAAAAGCAAGCTGCCGCACGCAAAAACGTGCGGCAGCTTGCTTTTTATCTCGCCCCTCCGAGAAGGGGCCGGCGGCTTGCCTTTTCGTCTTTCACGCGAAACAGGCGGCCACCGCTTGTCGGAAATTATCGTATTTTTCCAGTGAGCCGATAAATTCGCACAGTTTTTCGCAGATCCTGCGCCCGTAGACCGGTTCGGCCAGCGCCAGGAATTTTTCCACGCTTTCATCCCAGGTCATGGGATTGGGCGGGTCGCCCTTGGGATATTCGACAAATTTGCGCAATAGGCGGCCTGTCTTGTCCGTAACGGCCAGATCCACCGACCAACGTTCCGGCCTTTCTTTAAATTCCCGTTCCAATTCGGGATCGACTTCAACCGTGAATTTGCGCATGGCTTGCATAGTGTCCGGGTCGGCGAGGTTTTCCGGGCTGAATTCGTCAACGCCGAGTTTACCGTATTTGATCATGGCGGACACACAATATTGTATGGAAAACTTACTGCCGTAAGGGTTTTGCGGATCGGGGTTGTCCACAAGGCTTTTCGCGACGCTGTTGGTCTTTATCCTGACCGATTCCAGATCGCTTAGGGCGAGGCCGTTTTCGGCGCGCAGAAGCTGGGCGGCGTAATTGGCCGGATGGGTATGTTTGCAGCAGGCGTAAGGCTTGAAAGAATTTTCGTCGATTTTATATTTGCCCGCGCCGCCGCGCGTTAGGGCATCCCAATGGGGGTTGGGCAGCATGGCGAGGCAAAAGCCTTTTTCGCCTTCAAGTATCCTTTGGGCGCCGGTAAAACCTTTTTGCGTCAGTTCGGCAGCCAACAGGCCGCCGAAAACCGCCTTGCCGATATGCAGGGTCTTGCTCATGGCGCCGTCGATCAAAAATTCCCAAAGGCCGGCGGCTTGCGTGCCGGCCGTGCCAAGACATTCCACCATTTCTATGGGCCCGAGTTTTATAAGGTTGGCGGCGGCGGCGGCGGCGGCGAAAACGCCGCAGGTGGCGGTGGTATGCCAGAAATGATAAGACTCCGGATTGACGCACTCGCCGATGCGCGCGCCGGCTTCGTATCCGGCGGCGACCGCCGCCAGAAAGTCCCGGCCGGCCAAGTCGCCCCTTTCCGCCGCCGCCCAGGCGGGAGGGATGACCACGCAGCCTAAATGTATGATCGAGGCGTTGTGCAAATCGTCAAAATCCAAAGAATGGGAGGCGGCCGCGTTAAGCATGGCGGCGTAATATATGGAATGTTTCGCGCCTTTTTGGCCGTTAAACAGCGTTGCCGGGCCGTCCGGGCAGCGCCCCAGCGTTTCCGACATAATGGCCATGTTTTTCTGCCCCCAGCCCCGGATGCTGTTGCCCAGCCAGTCCAGGACGCACTGTTTGGCCATTTGCGCCGTGCCCTCCGGCAGGTCCCGATAATTGATGCCGGCGATCTTTTCCGCCAACAGTTTGGTATATGCCATCATTTGCCCGCACCTCTTTCGCCTTAAAAATAAACGGAAGGTTTATATTCGCCAAATTCATCGCGCAGCACGCCGCAAATTTCGCCCAAGGTGGCGTAAGTTTTCACCGCCCCGATGAGATACGGCATGAGATTGTCCTCCCCCCGCGCCGCCTTTCTAAGATCCGCCAGGCTGTTTTTGACCGGGGCGCCGTCGCGGGCGGCCTTCATTTTGTTGAGTTTGGCGGTCTGCCTCTGCCCGACCGAAGGATCGACGGTCAGGTATTCGCCTTTGCTGTCATCGGCGGCGGCGAACTTGTTTACCCCCACGACCACCTGTTCGCCGGTTTCCACCCGCAACTGGCGGCTGTAGCCGGAATTGGCGATCTCCGCCTGCATGTAGCCTTTTTCGATGGCTTCCACCGCGCCGCCCATTTCGTCGATTTTCCTGATGTACGCATAAGCTTCTTTTTCTATCTTGTCGGTCAAAGCCTCTATATAATAAGAACCGCCGAGCGGGTCGACCGTGTCCGTAATGCCGCTTTCGTAAGCGATCATTTGCTGGGTGCGCAGCGCCAGGGTAGCGGACGCTTCCGTGGGCAGGGCCACCGCTTCGTCCTTGGCGCAGGTCGCCAGCGACTGGCAGCCGCCGAGCACCGCCGCGATCGCCTGCCAGGCGATGCGGACGACATTGTTGTCAACCTGCTGCGCGGTCAGGACGCTGCCCGAGGTGTGGACGTGAAAGCGCAGCATTTGCGCCTTGGCGGCTTTGGCCCCGAACCTTTCTTTCATAATTTTCGCCCATAGCCTCCTGGCCGCCCTAAACTTCGCCACCTCTTTGCAAAGGTCAAGGTCGGCAGTGAATATCCACGATATGCCGGGCGCGAAATCGTCCACCTGCTGCCCGGCCCTGACGGCCGCCTCAATGTAAGCGATCGCGTTGGAGAAGGCGAAAGCGACTTCCTGCACGGCGTCCGAACCCGCCTCCCTGATGTGATAGGCGCCGACGCTGATGGTGTTCCATTTCGGAATGTATTTGGAACAATATTCAAAGGTATTGGTGATAAGGCGCATGGACGGGCGCGGCGGGAAAATGTAAGTGCCGCGCGCGATGTATTCTTTCAAAACGTCGTTTTGGATGGTGCCGCTGAGTTTGTCCTGCGGTATGCCGTTTTTCTCCGCCACCGCCGCGTACATGGCCAGCAGGACGGCCGCCGGGCCGTTGATGGTCATGGAAGTGCTTACCTTGTCGAGCGGTATGCCCTGAAAAAGTTCTTCCATATCCGCCAGCGAGTCGATCGCCACTCCCACCTTGCCGACTTCGCCCGCGGCAAAAGGATGGTCGGAATCATAGCCGATCTGCGTCGGCAGATCCATGGCCACCGACAGGCCCATGACGCCGTTTTTCAAAAGATACTTGTACCTGGCGTTGGTCTCTTCCGCCGTCGCGAACCCCGAATACTGCCGCATGGTCCAGAACCGTCCCCGGTACATGGTGGGCTGGATTCCTCGGGTGAAAGGATATTCGCCCGGAAAGCCGGTTTTTTCCGTATAATCAAAATCGGCGACGTCCAGCGGCGTATAGAGCCTGTTCGCTTCTATTTTCCTGCTCTCCGGCGACTTTTGCAGGAACTTTTCCAGCTTGCCGTCGTACTCTTTTTGGCCGGCGGCAATCTTCTCCAACTCTTTTTTTTCAAACATTTTGCTCTCTCTCCCTTTTCTCCTTTTATTGGAAACGAACATTTTTCATTGCGCCCGTTTCCTGGAAAGCGCAATGCATTTTAAAGGCGTTTTTAAGATCGTGCGGTATGTGTCCCGGCCCTTTTTCCGCCCGTTCGAGATATTCATAGAGCGCGGGCTGAAAATCGGGATGGGCGCAGTTTTTGATGATGAGGCGCGCCCGCTCGTGCGGGGCCAGGCCGCGGATGTCCGCGACCCCCCTTTCGGTGATGTAGACCATGACGTCGTGTTCCGAGTGGTCCGTATGCGCGGCGAAAGGCACGACGCGGGACACGTCCCCGCCTTTGGCGGTGGACTCGGTGGCGAAAATGGAAAGATAACCGTTGCGCATATAGTCGCCCGAGCCGCCAATGCCGTTGAGAATGGACGAACCCATGGAATGGGTGGAATTGGCGTGTCCGTAAATGTCAAATTCCAGCGGGGTGTTGAGCGCGATGACCCCCAGCCGCCTGATTATCTCCGGGTGGTTGCTGATGTCCAGCGGGCGCAGGACGATGGATTTTTTAAAGAGGGCGGCGTTCTCGCGGAAAAGTTTCAGCACCTTGGGCGATGGGGTAAAGGCGCAGCCGGAAGCGAATTTCACCTTTTCCAGCAAAATAAGTTCAAACACCGCGTCCTGCAGTATTTCCGAATACATCTCCAGGCCGGCGTAGTCGGAATCTTTGAACCCCGACAAGACGGCGTTGGCAATGCTGCCGACCCCTGACTGCAAAGGAAGCATTTGCGCGGGCAGAAGGCCGCGTTTTTGCTCGCTTTTTAAAAACTCGATCAAAAGGCCGGCGATTTGTTTGCTCTTTTCGTCCGGCGGGGCAAGATCGCGCACCTGATCCGGCACGGACGACTCAACGATGGCGTCTATCCGGTCAAGGCCACATTCGACGTAAGGGGAACCCACCCGGTCGCCGACGCTGTAAATAGGTATCTCCCGCCGGCGCGGCGGCTTTTCCTGGATATATATATCGTGCATCCCTTCCAGCTCCAGCGGCTGCGCCGTGTTTACCTCGACGATGATCTTTTCGGCGCCTTTGACGAAAATCGGCGCGTTGCCCACGCCCGGCCCTAAAACAATATTGCCTTCCTCGGTTATGGCGACGGCCTCAATCACCGCCACGTCCACTTTGCCGAAAAAGCCATAATGCACCTGCTGGCCGAAATGGCTAAGATGCAGATCCGTATAATTTATCCGGCGCTCGTTGATGCCCTTTTGCATGGAACGATTGGAAAAAGCGTAATACGGGGCGCGTCCGGCTATGCCGTCCACCGCCGCCAGCTCCTCCTCGATCTCTTTGCCGACCGATGCGCCGGTCCACAAATTTATCCGGCATTTTTTGCCTTCCCGGATTTGCCGGGCAAGGGCGACGGTCGTCATTTTCGGGTAGCCTGACGGGGTAAAGCCGCTGGTGGCGACGTTCATGCCGTCCAGAATGAGATCGGCCGCCTGCCCGGGCGCGAGGATTTTTCCAAACAGGCGGGGGTTGCGCAGACGGGTTTTGTCAAGCATCGTTCATCACTCCTGTAACAATTTGCTCTTGCTTGCAGTATAGCAGACTTTCAGCTATAATGAAAATATCAAATTAATATATCTGCCATAACCTTTCGCTATGGGGGAAAAGATGGATCTCGGGCATTATCGCAATTTTATGAAAATAGTGAAAACGGGGAGCATTTCGGCCGCCGCGCGGGAACTCCTCATCGCCCAGCCGGCCTTGAGCAACCAGATCAAGTCCATGGAAAAAGAATACGGCGCGCAGATTTTTCAAAGGGGCGCGCGGCGCATCAAACTGACGGACGCGGGGCAGATACTTTACGAAAAAGCCAAGCTCATCTGCTCGTTGGAAGAAATGGCCCATGACGAAATAAGCGCCTGTCTGCTGGGCAACCGGGGAACGTTGCGGCTGGGCCTTACGCCTTCTTACCCCGATTTGTTCATGGAAGGGCTGCTGTCAGGCTTTTATTCCCTCCACCCCCATGTCGCCTATGAAATCCACGAAGCAAGCTCCGATCAGATCATGGATTTACTGGTAAGCAACATAATAGAAATAGGCATCATAAGGACGCCCGCCTATATCAATCCCATGTTCCGATCCTACGGCGCGGTCAGCGAACAGCTTGTGGCCGTGTTCCACAAAGAAAACCCCTGGCTTTCGCCGAAACTCAAAACCGTGCCGATTAAACTGTTGCAAGGCGTTCCCTTGAGCGTTTCCCGGGGGTTCAAGGCAAAAGTCACGGAAATATGCGGCGACGCCGGATTTGCCCCCGTCCTGCTCAGCGTGTCCTCGTCCCGTCCCACTACCCTGATGTGGGCGCGCAACGCGAAAGCGGTGGGGCTGGTTACGGCCGGCTCCACGCGGGAAATCGAAACGGACGGCGTCTGCTGCCGTCCGCTCACCGGTGGCGACATGTCGGCCAAACGCTCCTTCGCCGTACTGAAGGAACACAAATTGTCCGCAGTCGCTCAATTGTTTTTGGATTTCGCGGCGGCGGGAGAGGCTTTTTGACCTTTGCCCGCCCAGCCGGCGCTTGCCGCAAAACCTATCTTCCGGCGTTCGTCAAGGGCTGGCCGCGCGCTTTTATCCGGCGCGCACTCCGGGCACAAACCGAAAAAATATATCTGCTGCCCGGATATCGCGCAGCCGGTTTCCGCTTCCGCTTCTTTTACAATGTTGCCGGCGTCCACGGAAAAGACATCGGACACCCGGCCGCATTTTTCGCAGCGCACATGCGCGTGGTCGCTCGTGTCGGCGTCATAGCGGAAAGAAAACTCGCCGGTGTTCAGCACTTTGATCAATCCCAGTTCCGCGAGTACGTCGAGAGTTTTATAAACAGTAGCCAAGCTCATGGTGGGAAAATGCGGCCGCAAAAGCGCAAAAAGCGCATCGGCGGTCGGATGCGCCTTAGTGCCGGCCAAAGCGTTATATACGGCCAACCTTTGCGGCGTGGCCTTAAAGCCATTGTTTCTTAAAAAAACGGTTATGTCTTCAACCATGACAACTTCACCTGCCTGTCGGACAAAGTTTAGAAAAATACCTAATAGCTATTATCTGTTGCTACAATCATATCCTTATTGTCCCTCGGTGTCAATAGCCAAAAAACGGCGTGGCGGCGCGCCGTTTTGCCGACAAACCCCAACGCCGCCTTAAAAGCTTGGCCTGACCTAAAGGCGAAAGCGGCGGGAGGCCAGCCCCGGGGCGCCGGTTTGCAGCTTGCGCGCGGCTTGCTTTGCAAAGCCGAAAACCGCAAGCGGCGGCCTTTATGGCCGCCGCTTGGCGTAAAGCGCTGTTTTGTTGTTTTTGACAAGCCGCTCTCCGGTTTTTAGAAGTAGAAGAATAACTTCGTCCAGAGAAGATCTTCTTCTAAATTATGCAGATTTTTTCTGCCTTCAAAATCGAAATAGTCGACGGCAAGTTCAACATTTTTGGCCAGCATGTAAGAAGCGCCTATGGAGTAGCCTTTGAAGCCCACGCCGAAATCAAGTTCGGAAGTGTGGTCAATCAAGGCACCGGTCGGGATGTCGTAATAATTGGCGCGCACGGCGTAGGTATTGGCCTTGGCACGACTGAGGGTGCTGTAGACTACTCCGGCTGCCCAGCCGGTTTTGCTGTCTCGGTAAGTACCTCCGCCCAAAGATTGAGGCAAGGTATATTCCGCTTTCCTACCGGCACGGATATATTCGGCGTAAGCGGAAAGCTCTTTGCTGAATTTATAGCCGAGTATGACCTCAAGGCTGCTGTCGTCTATATCCATAACCGCATAGTCACCCTTGCCCTTAATATCAAAATAAGCAACCCTTAAATCAAGATTTTTGTTAAATTTATAACCAACCTGTCCACCGAGAACCTGCACTTTCTGAGCGGCGGGGCTACCAATAGTAGTAATAGCATTGTTAACAATAGTTGCTACAGAACCTAACCACAAACTGGATGTTTCCGGTCGTACAGCAAACAAGCCTACGTCAAAATTTCCTTTCTTGTAGGTAAGGTCAATGCCATCGGCCTCGTTGTCGACTATGGCGCCGTAGGCCACTTTGAACGGGAAGCGGCCAAGACGCACACCAACGTCGCCGATTGAGCCGGTTACCCAGGCGCGGCGCAGATTGACACCGCCTTCGGAATCGTTGAACCTAAGATTTTGGGTATTCTCGAACATACCGGTATATTTCCAGCGGTCGTTGACTTGGCCGTTGATGAATATACGGCTACGAAGATTTTCTTTGTTCGCAAATAATTTATCATAAGTATAATTGGAAAAACGGACTTCCCCGGTGATGGTGACGTTGTCGAGTTTCTTCTCCAGTTTGCCGACGCGCACGCCGAGGCTCTCCAGCTCATTGGCGAACTCCGCCGCCAGGCGCTCTATTTGCGCCTTCTGCGCC